>NZ_JASJSI010000008.1:0-1625 GCF_030237085.1 Stenotrophomonas maltophilia group sp. Smal32 | reverse complement strand
AGCACCGGGCGGGACCCCCCGGGGGGCGCGGTACTGGGCCGCGTCCCCGCCGAGCCCGCCCGCCCCCCCCCCCCCCCCCCCCCCCCCCCCCCCCCCCCCCCCCCCCCCGCCCCGGCCGGCCGCCCCCCCCCCCCCCCCCCCCCCCCCCCCCCACCACGGCATCCCACGGAATCCTGCTGTTGCTTCGGCCGTTGCCGTTGCTTCTGCGGGTGCCGGGCGCCGCCCGGCCAGCAACTCTCAGGCGAACAGCGGTGCCTGGCGTTGTTCCAGCCGCAACAGCGCGGCCTTGGTTTCCAGCCCGCCGCCGAAACCGGTCAGCGCGCCGTTGCTGCCGATCACACGATGGCAGGGCAGGATGATCGGCAGCGGATTGCGGCCGTTCGCCGCGCCCACCGCGCGGGTCGCGCTGGGTTGGCCCAGGTGCTGCGCCAGCTGAAGGTAACTCCAGGTCTGGCCAAACGGGATCAGCGCCAGCGCCTGCCACACGCGTAGCTGGAACGGGGTGCCACGTGGCGCCAGCTGCAGGTCGAACTGGTTGCGCTCGCCGTGCAGGAACTGCAGCAGTTGGTCGCGCGCTTCCGGCAAAGCATCCGGCGCGTAATGCCAGCCGTCGCGGCCGCGTGCCGGATGGCGGTTCTCCGGGAACAGCACATGTGACAGCCCACGCTCGTCACCGGCGATGGTCAGCACGCCGATAGGGCTGTCGAAACGATCGAACAACAGGGTCATGTCGGTTCTCCAACGAAAGTGCCGGACAGGTGCCACAGGTGCAGCACGGCGTAGGCGCGCCACGGGCGCCACGATTGCGAGCGGGCTTCGGTTGCACGCTCGCTCAGGCGCTGGCCCTGCGCGTGGCCGAGGACCTGCTGCAGCACCAGGTCACCGGCGGGGAAGGCATCGGGCTGGCCAAGTCCGCGCAGGGCAATGTACTGCGCGGTCCACGGGCCGATGCCGGGCAGTGCAACACAGCGCGCAACGAATTCTTCGAGCGCCTGGCCGGGACCGAAGTCGAGCTGGCCACTGGCACAGGCGGCGGCCAGCGCACGCACGGTGGCGGCGCGGGTGCGCGGCAGGCCGATCGATTCCAGTGGCGCTTCGGCCACCATCTCGGGCGCCGGGAACTGGCGATCGAACTCGGACGGCATGCCCGGCAGGTGCGCCCCGTATGCATCGACCAGACGCCGCGCAAAGGTCGTGGCGGCGGCGACACTGACCTGCTGGCCCAGCACCGCACGCACGCCCACTTCGAAACCATCCCAGCCGCCGGGCACGCGCAGCCCGGGGCGTTCGGTGATGCCGCGTGCCAGCAGGGGTTCTTCGTTGAGGGCGGCGTGAACCTGCTGCAGGTCTGCATCGAGGTCGAAAACGCGACGTACTCGGCGCACGATGTCCGGGATCAGGCGCGGATCCACCGCGCCCAGCTGCAGGCGCAGCTCCGGGCGCTTCGGATCGGCGGTGACGCGCAGCAGGGTGGGGCGCTCCGGCGTGCCGAGCACGCGCTGGTAGCTGTCTTCGCCGATCAGTTCGATGCCGGGCAGGCTGCGCTTGCGCAGGAACGCCAGCATGCGTGGGAAGTCCAGCGGCGGGCGATACACCAGGCGCAGCACCAGGCCGCCATCATCGGC
>NZ_JASJSI010000089.1:0-17714 GCF_030237085.1 Stenotrophomonas maltophilia group sp. Smal32 | reverse complement strand
GGCGCCTACAACCAGCTGTTGTTCGATGGCATCCCGCTGCTGTCCACGCTGGGCAGCGTCTATGGCCTGGAACAGATTCCGGCCGGGTTCGTGGACCGCATTGAAGTGGTCAAAGGCGGGGGCTCGGCGCTGTACGGCCCGGGTGCGGTGGCCGGTGTAATCAACCTGATCCCGCCCCTGCCGGCGCGCAGCGGCGGCCATGTGCAGGCCGGTGCGGACGTGCTGAAGGGCACGCCGCAGAAGAACGCCGATGTGCGCCTGGACCTGGTGGCGAAGGACGCCGACGCCGGACTTTCAGTGATTGCCCAGCGCAACTGGAACAGTGGCATCGACTACAACGGCGACGGCTACACCGAAATCACCCGCAAGAACCTCAAGGTCGGCGGGCTGCAGGCCTGGTATGCGCCCAATCCCGGCACGCGGCTGCGCCTGGACCTGCAGGTGACCGATGAAACCCGCCGTGGTGGCAATCGTCTTGACCAGCCCGAATACCTGGCCAACATCGCCGAATCGCTGGATACGAAATACCGCCGCGGCAGCGTGTCGTGGGACCAGGAAATCAATGCCGACGTCGATTTCCGCCTGGCCTACGCCTTCGCCGATATCGACCGCGACAGTTTCTATGGCGGCCTGGGTGATGTCGTGACCGATCCTTCCGCGCCCGGCTATGACCCGACGCAGCTGGACCCGAACGTAGCCGGCAGCGCGGCCTCGCGTTCCTGGCGCCAGTACGGCCGCACGCACAACCCGCTGCACTACATCGACAGCCAGTTGAACTGGCGGTTGAGTGCGCACGCGCTGGCCTTTGGTGTGCAGTACAAGCACGAGGCGCTGCGCGACGACAACCGCACAGGTGACGGGCAGCGCTTGGCGGTGCTGGAAGATGCAGCCTTCCACAACCTGGGCGCCTTCATCCAGGACGAATGGAGCCTGCGTGACAACGTCGACCTGGTGTTGGGCGCACGCGTGGACAAGAGCTCGGAGCTGGACAACGCGGTGTTCTCGCCGCGCATCGCGCTGGCCTGGCAGGCCACGCCGAACCTGAAATGGCGGGCCGGCGTCGCCACCGGCTTCCGTGCCCCGGAGATCTTCGTCGAGGATGTGCATGTCGATACGCTGGGTGGCGAACAGGTGCGCGTGCGCAACACCGACGGTCTCAAGGAAGAGCGCGCGTTGACCACCCTGTTCGGCTTCGACTGGCGATCGGACCCGGCCAATCCGGTGTGGAGCTGGGATGCCACCGCCTCCTATGCACGCATCCGCGACACCTTCGCACTGGGCGAGATCCAGCGCGGCGACGATGGCCAACTGAGCCAGCTGCGCTACAACGCTTCCGGCTCCTACGTGCTGGGTGCGGAAACCAACCTCGGCTGGCAGCCGTCGCCGCAGTGGCGCCTCACCGCGGGTGCCTCGTGGTACCGCTCGCGCTTCCGCGAACCGCAGCGCATCTTCGACGACACCGGCGACGGTGGCGACACCATGATCGAAAGCCGCGATTACCTGAAGACACCGCGCTGGACCGGCCTGGCACAGCTCAGCTGGATGCCGGCCGAACCGTGGGAGACCTTCGTCGCGCTGCGTCATACCGGGCCGATGTCGGTGCTGAACAACCGGCTGGGCGAGCTGCACCGCACGCGTTCGTTCCTGGTCACTGATCTGGGGGCACGCTGGCACCGCCACCTCGGTGCGCAGGCGCAGCAGGAAGTATCGGTGGCCGCAGGCGTCAAGAATGTGTTCGACCAGCGCCAGAAGGATCTCGAAGTGGGTGCGCTGCGTGACAGCGACTATGTCTACGGGCCGCGTTTCGCGCGCTCGTGGTACGTCAACCTGCGCTATGCATTCTGAGCTGCTGCGGGCGTTGTCGCTGGCCGGCGCCCTGCTGCTGGGCGCACCGGCAATGGCCACGGACCTGCATCCGCAGGTCTCGGCCTCGTTGATGCGTCCGAAACAACGCACGCTGCGACCGATGCAATGGACGCCACCGCCGAAACTGGTGGCGCTGTACTTCGGTGCTGACTGGTGTGCGCCGTGCCATGCCTTCGTACCCACACTGCGCAGCGTACGCGACGCGTTGCGCGAGGCCGGTGCCGATACCGAAGTGGTGTACGTCAGCCTGGATGAGAGCGAGAGCACGCTGCGCCGCTACATGCAGTCGCAGGGCATGCCGTGGCCGGTGCTGGACCCGCGCCGCGCCGCGCGCATGCCGGCGCTGCAGGCCTTGGCTGGGCTGGCACCGCCGAATCTGGTGCTGATCGATGCCGATGGCAAGGTGCTGGCCAACGGCTGGCAGGGCCGGCGTTACGAAGGCCTGCAGCCGGTGTTGAAGGAATGGACGAAACAGGCGTGTGCGCAGCGGCAGGCGCGATGCCCGCCCGGATTTTAGATCCACGCCATGCGTGGATGCCCCTGCCATCACGCGAATGGCAGCCGAGCATGGTTCGGCTCTACAGGAAACGTGGCTCAACCACCCTCGGCCTTGCGCACGAACGCCTCGAACAGCGCCAGCGTCTGCTCGCTCACATGGTGCTCGATGCCCTCGGCATCGCGCCGTGCGGTATCCGGGTCCACGCCCAGTGCCAGCAGGAAACGCTCCACGGTCTGGTGCCGCTGGCGGCTGGCATGCGCCAGCGCCTCGCCTTCCGGGGTCAGGAACACGCCGCGGTACGGCCGCTGCACCACCCAGCCATCACGAGCCAACCGCCGCAGCATCTTCGCCACGGTGGGCTGGGCCACGCCCAGGCGGGTGGCGATATCGACCTGGCGGGCCTCGCCACCGTCGGCCAGCAGGTCCGAGATCAGCTCGACATAGTCCTCCACCAGCTCCATCCGGTGCGCCTCGCGCACTTGGCGGAAGCTCTCGACCTGGCGCTCGGCCTCGATCAAGGGGGTGCTTTTCAGCGATGTCGAATCGTCGGTCTTGCCCACGCCTGCGCCTGTTCTTCCGGTCTACTCCGGGTTTGAAACTGAATTCTGGACCAGTAACGCGATAAAGACGATTGTTTCACATTGCTAATGACTATAGCAGGAGCTATATTCGGACCCATGAACACCCTGGCGCCCCGCGACCCTTCGGCCCCCACCCCGGCCAGCCTGGGCGCGCTCAATGCCTCGGTGGCGGTACCCGACAAGGGGCAGTGGTGGTTCCGCCTGCTGGCCTTCCTCGGCCCGGGCTACATGATTTCGGTCGGCTACATGGACCCGGGCAACTGGGCCACCGATCTGGCCGGCGGCTCGCGCTTCGGCTACCTGCTGCTGTCTGTCATCCTCATTTCCAACCTGATGGCGGTGATCCTGCAGGCGCTGTCGGCGCGGCTGGGCATCGCCACCGGCATGGACCTGGCGCAGGCCTGCCGCGCGCGTTACCCCAAGCCGGTGAACCTGGCACTGTGGGCGCTGTGCGAGGCGGCCATCATCGCCTGCGACCTGGCCGAGGTGATCGGCACTGCGATCGCGCTGAAGCTGCTGTTCGACCTGCCCCTGCTCTGGGGCGCAGTGATCACCGCGCTGGACACGCTTCTGGTACTGCTGTTGATGAACCGCGGCTTCCGCGCACTGGAAGCGTTCGTAATCGCGCTGCTGATGGTGATCTTCGGCTGCTTCATGGTGCAGATCGCATTGGCCGCACCACCGGTGATGGCGGTGCTGGGCGGGTTCATTCCGCGCGCCCAGGTGGTGACCGATCCGCACGCGCTGTACATCGCCATCGGCATCATCGGCGCCACGGTGATGCCGCATAACCTGTACCTGCATTCGTCCATCGTGCAGACCCGCGCCTACCCGCGCACCGATGAGGGCCGTCGCAGCGCGCTGCGCTGGGCGGTGACCGACAGCACCCTCGCGCTGACCCTGGCACTGTTCATCAACGCCAGCATCCTGATCCTGGCGGCGGCGGTGTTCCATGCCAATGGCCGCTTCGATGTGGAAGACATCGAGCAGGCGCACCAGCTGCTGGCGCCTATGCTGGGGGTGGGCGCGGCGGCGACGTTGTTCGCGGTGGCGCTGCTGGCGTCGGGCCTGAATTCAACGGTGACCGCTACGCTGGCCGGGCAGATCGTGATGGAAGGCTTCCTGCACCTGCGCCTGCCGCCGTGGCTGCGGCGGCTGATCACGCGGGCGCTGGCGATCATTCCGGTGGTGGTGGTGATCATGCTGTTCGGCGACCAGGGCGCGGTGAAGCTGCTGGTGCTGAGCCAGGTGGTGCTGTCGATGCAGCTGCCGTTTGCGATCATCCCGCTGGTGCGGATCGTGACCGACAAGGTGACGATGGGTGCGCTGGTGGCGCCGCGCTGGCTGGGTGCGATTGCCTGGGTGATCGCGCTGGTGATCGTGGTGCTGAACGTGAAGCTGCTGGTGGATACCTTCAGCGGCGGGTGACGCCAAATGGACGGCCCCTGCCCCGGTAGATCCACGCCATGCGTGGATGCGTTTGTAGAGTCGAGCCATGCTCGACTCATCGCGCACCGCGCGAACAGCAGCCGAGCATGGCTCGGCTCTACAGAGATCAGGATCCCGCGAAAGGCTGCCGGGCATGGCCCGGCGCTACCGATGCAACCACCCGGGCCTCACAGATACAACGCGATCGCGGCCTCGATCTGCTGCGGTGACTGGAAACCGGCCAGGCGCGTGCGTTCGTCGCCGTCACGGAACAACGCCAGCGTAGGCGTCTGCCGCAGGCCCAGCTGCCTGAAGAACGCCTCGCCCAGCACCTCCAGCTGCACGCGCAGCAGGGTGGTTCCCTGCCCCGCACTGCTGGCAGCTACCCGGTGCAGGGACATTTCCAGCATCCGGCAGCCGGGGCACTGGTCCTTGTGGAAATCCACCAGCACCCGCGGGTGCTCGGCCAGCAGCTGCTGGAACTGCTCAGGCGTGGTGGCGTCGATGATCTGCATCGGTGTTGCTCCAGTAGTGGGCCAGGACCGCATCGGTCCAGGCACTGATGGCCTCGGCGTGGCGAACGCCATGCGGCATCTGTTCGATCTCCAGCGGCGGGTAGTCGCTGCGGAAATAGTGGATCAGCCGGTGCACGGCACCGCAGTAGTATTCCTGCCCCCACTGCGTTTCGCCGGTGCCGAACACCGCCAGCTGCCGTGGCCGCTCGCCGCGCTCGACAATACCGGCCACCCACGCCTTCATCTCCGCTGGCGTACGCCCGGCGTTGTCGGTCCAGCAGCCCAGCAGCACCAGGTCGGCCTCATCGGCCGCCAGCGGCGGTGCCTGGCGCAGGTCGTCGGCCTCCTGCCAGTGCACCGTATGGCCGGCAGCGCGGCAGCGTTTGGCAATCAGCCGGCCGAGTTCGCGGGTGTTGCCGCTCAACGAGGCAACCACCACCAGGATGCTCAGCGCGGCGCTGGGCTCAGAGGTCGTCGAACCCGTTGTCGACGTTGGTCTTCTTGTAGCTTGCATTGCGCATCTCGAAGAAGTCGGTCTTGGTCTCGGTGAAGTTGTCGGCGTAGGCCTTGATCCAGGGCATCACGTTGTCGGTGGTGTCGCTATACAGGCGCTCGATGCCCAGCATGCCGGCCATCTTGTTGGCCCGGTACTTCACGTAGCGCGTCATCTCCTCGACATCGATGCCGTCGATGCCGTCCAGTACTTCCGAGGACCACTGCGTCTCCAGTTCGATCGCATGCTCGAACGCCTGGTGCACGTACGCGGTCAGTTCATTGGTCTGCAGCTCCGGGTTCTCGCCGATGATGGCGCGGATCAGCTCGCTGATGAACTTGGTGTGGGCCAGCTCGTCACGGTTGATGAAGCTGATGATCTTGCCGGTGCCGGTCATGCGGTTCTGCCGCACCATGTTGTAGAAGTAGGCAAACCCGGAATAGAAGTTGATGCCCTCCAGGATCGACGACTGGATCAGCGACTTCAGCAGGGTCTCGGCGGTCTTTTCGCGCATGAAATCGTCATACGCCCCCATGATCGGCGCGTTGCGCTTGATGATGGTCGGGTGCGTGCGGGCGATCTCGAAGATGCGGTTCTGGTTCGGCAGGTCGGTGATCGAGGCCAGCACGTAGCTGTAGCTCTCGTTGTGGATCACCTCCTGCTGGCCGATGATCGCCGCGTTGGCATGCGCCGCCGGGTCGGTGATGTACTCGGCCACGTTGTAGATGAAGCGCGTCTGTGGCGAATCCAGCGTGGCCAGCAGGCCGATGATCGAGTCGTAAGCGTTCTTCTCGCGCCCGGACAGCTCGCCGTACTGGCGCGCATCCAGCTTCATGTCCACCTCGTCGGGAATCCAGAAGTTGGTCGACAACTCCTTGTAGGCCCGATAGAACGAGGGGTACGGAATGTCGTTCCAGTTCAGGATGCCGCTGGTGCGGCCATTGATGATGCCGGTGCTGCGGTTCGGGTGGCGCGGTTCGAGGATCTTGATGCGGTCGAGCGGGGTTGCCATGGTCGTTTGCCTTCGCATTACGTGCATTGCGGATGTAGAGCCGAGCCCATCCTCGGCTGCTCTTCGCGTCTGAGCCGAGCGTGGGCTCGGCTCTACAGGGCGGCCGCGATCAGCTGGCGCACCACTCGCATTCGCTGATGTCGATGTCGTTGGAGCGCACGTAGTAGGTGGTCTTCAGACCCTCACGCCATGCCGTCAGATGCAGCTCCAACAACGTGCTGGCGCGAATGGTGCTGGGCACGTACAGGTTGAAGCTGATCGACTGGTCGACATGGCGCTGGCGGCGCGCGTTCTGGCGCACGCTGGCGAACTGGTCGACCTTGTAGGCGCCCTTCTCGTAGTACGGCCAGGTTTCCAGCGACAGGCCCGGTGCGGCCACCGGCCGCCGGAAGTCCTTCTTTTCCTCGTAGTAGAACGCGCTGTAGATCGGGTCGATCGAAGCCGTGGAACCCGCAATCTGCGCGGTGCTCATGTTCGGCGCCACCGCCAGCAGCCAGCCATTGCGCAGGCCGTGTGTAGCCACCTCGCGGGCGAGGCCGTCCCAGGCGGCACCGCTATAGTCGCGGTCACGGAAATAGCGGCCGTTGTGCCAGTCGCTGCCGGCGAACATCGGGTAGCTGCCCTTTTCTTTGGCCAGCTGTGCGCTGGCCTGGATGGTCAGGAAGTTGATGCGCTCGTACAGGCGGTCGGCCAACGCCTCGGCGTCCGGCGATTCCCACTGGATCGCCTGCTGCGCCAGCAGGTGGTGCCAGCCGAACGTGCCCAGGCCGATGGCGCGGTACTTGCGGTTGGTGATCGTGGCCTGCGGCACCGGCAGCGCGTTGAGGTCGATCACGTTGTCGAGCATGCGCACCTGGATCGGGATCAGCCGCTCCAGCACATCGGAGGCCAGCAGGTCATCCGGCGCACTGATCGCACGACCGAGATTGATCGAGGACAGGTTGCAGACCACGAAGTCACCGGCACGCCGGGTGGTGACGATCTGATCGCCGCTGACGATCTCCTGGATCATCCGCGTCGGGCTCATGTTCTGCAGGATCTCGGTGCACAGGTTGCTGGAATAGATCATGCCCGCGTGCTTGTTCGGATTCCTGCGATTGACCTCGTCGCGGAAGAACAAGAACGGATTGCCGGTCTCCAGCTGGCTGAGCATGATCCGCTTGAACAGATCGATGGCCTTCACCGTTCGGCGGCTGATGCGCTCGTCGGCCACCAGTTCGACGTAGCGGTCGCGGAAGCTGCCAGAGCCACGCTTCTCGTCGTAGAAGTCCTGCAGGTACCAGCCCTTGGCGCTCTTTACTTCGTGCGGGTCGAACAGGTACCAGTCGGCGCGGCGCTCCACCGCCTCCATGAACAGGTCCGGCACGCACACCGAGGTGAACACATCATGCGCGCGCAGGCGCTGGTCGCCATTGTTCAGGCGCAGATCGAGGAAGGCCTCGATATCGCGGTGCCAGATATCCAGGTACACCGCCACTGCGCCCTTGCGCTGGCCGAGCTGGTCCACCGATACGGCGGTGTTGTTGAGCTGCTTGATCCACGGCACCACGCCACCGGAGGAATTGGGCACGCCACGGATCGGCGCACCGCTGCTGCGCACGTATCCCATGTAGGCCCCCACGCCGCCGCCATGCTTGGAAACACGGGCGATATCGGTGTTGGAGTCATAGATGCCCTGCAGGCTGTCATCCACCGTGTCGATGAAGCAGCTGGACAGCTGGCCGCCCACCTTGCCGGCGTTGGCCAGGGTCGGCGTGGCCACCGTCATGTACAGGTTGGACAGCGCCCAGTACGCCTCGCCGACCAGCTGCATGCGGCGTACGCGGCCGCTCTCACCAGCCCCGCCCTCTTCCTGCATCAGGTACAGCGCAATGGTCAGCCAGCGCTCCTGCGGCAATTCGTAGACCTCACGGCTGCGATCGCTGGCCAGGTAGCGCGTGGCCAGCAGGTACAGGCCGTTGTAGGCGAACAGGCGGTCGCGCTCCGGGTCGATCATCTCGCCGGCCTGCTGCAGTTCTTCCTTGGAATAGCAGCGCAGGATGTCGTTGCTGTAGATGCCGCGGTCAGCCAGGCTCTCCTGCAGGCCCACGTAGGAGCCGTACTTCAGGCTGACATCGTAGAAGCGGTTGCGGCTGGCGCGCTTGTACAGTCGCCGCAGGTAGATGCGCGCGGCAAACTGTTCCCACTCCGGCGCGACCAGGTCCACGCGCGACTCGGCCTCGCGGATCAGCAGGTCGACCAGGTCATCAGCACTGAGGCTGGGCTTGCGCTCGACCATCGCCTGCACCACGCGGCGGTAGTCGCTCACATCCAGCTGCGGGAACTCGGCGTGCACGGTATCGATGCTGCGTTGCAGGCGCTCGGCGTCGAACGGCAGGCGGCGGTTGCCGGCCTCCTTGGTGATCCAGGTCGGCACACGCTCGCCACCGGCGCGCAAGGCGTCGCCGGCGCCGGCCAGATCGGCCACGCGGAAGGTACTGTCGGTCATGGTGGTGGAACTCCAGGCTCGCACGCGCGTTGGCGGTCGATGCCGTGGCGGCCCTGCACGCGATACCGGCGCACGGGGCGGTCGGGGTGGGATGCCATAGCGCGGGAACACCAAGTCGTCGGCAATGGCCTGCGCCTGCGGCCGGTATCCGGGCCGTGGGGGCGATCTGGGTCCGCGCGATAGCGGCCGCGTCGACACGGCAAGCCTTCAGGGGCGGGCCGCGGGACGTTTGCTGCATGTCCGGCGGCGGCGGCTGACCGGGAGTGACGGCCACAACATAGTGGGGATATCCCGAGCCGTCAACACAATATGCGGTAATCAACACATGTCGCGACGATCAGTCGCAGGATGCCGTGTTGCAGCGGCGACGCCTTGTCGACATCCCCTGCGTCCCCAGTTCGGTACAACATCAACTTTCACCGGAACACCGCCCATGCGCGCCGCCCAGTACTCCTCCTTCGGCAACCCGGCCGACGTCCTCGCCATTGCCAATGCCGCCCTGCCCGAGCCCGGCCCCGGCGAGGTGCGTATCCGCACCGTGCTGGCCTCGATCCACAACCACGACCTGCTGACCGTGCGTGGCCTGTATGGCTACAAGCCGACGCTGCCGGCGATCGGTGGCAGTGAAGCACTGGGCGTGGTCGATGCACTCGGCGATGGCGTCGACGGCCTGCAGATCGGCCAGCGGGTTGCCGCCGCCTCGGTAGACGGCACCTGGGCCGAGGCGTTCATTGCACCGGCACGCATGGTGATTCCGATGCCGGAGGCGATCCCCGACGAAATGGCCGCGCAGCTGATCGCGATGCCGCTGAGTGCGCTGATGCTGCTGGAATTCCTGCATGTCGAAGCGGGGCAATGGGTCGTGCAGAACACCGCCAACGGCGCGGTCGGCAAGTCGCTGGCGATGTTGGCAAAGGCGCGTGGCGTGCATGTGGCCAACCTGGTGCGCAACGCCGCCGCCGTGGTGCAGTTGCAGGCGCTCGGCATCGATCATGTATTCGACACCTCGGTAGAAGGCTGGAAGGATCGCGTTCGTGAAGCCACCGGCGAAACGCAGGCCGCAGCCGCGGTGGATTCCATCGGCGGCGACGCCAGCGGTGACCTGGTCGACCTGCTCGGGCACCACGGCACGCTGGTGTCGTTCGGTGTGATGAGCGGCGAACCCATGCGCATTCCCGCTGGCGGCCTGATCTACAAGGAAGCCACGGTGAAGGGCTTCTGGGGCAGCAAGGTCAGTCAGGCGATGGCGGTGGAGGACAAGCGCCGGCTGGTTGGCGAACTGCTAAAGCGTGCGGCGCAGGGTGAATTGACCCTGCCGGTGGAGCAGATCTTCGCGCTGGACGATATCGCCCAGGCAGCGAAGGCCGGTGCTGGGTCGGGACGCAATGGCAAGGTGCTGCTGCGGCCGTGATCGTCTGACATTGCGTTCTGTAGAGCCGAGCCATGCTCGGCTGCTTTCCGGCCAGTGTGTGGAGCCGAGCGTAGGCTCGGCTCTACAGGGGCGTGCGGACCAACGGTCCGCACCCACCGAGCTGGTTCGTTAAGAACCTGTGATGTATAACTGAATGCGCTTTCGTCATTGGAAGGTGCATGTACCTGCATGCGGTACTGACGGCTCCTCCCCCGTTCGGCGTTGTCGCTTCCATGTACCGCACCACCCTGAACCTACTTGCCGGCGCCATCGCGCTGGGCCTTACCGCCGGCGCTGCCGGCGCCGCTGAAACCGCCGACACCGGCAAGGACAGCACCACCCTCGGCACCGTGCTGGTGACCGGCTCCAACATCAAGCGCAGCGATACCGCCGGGCCGAACCCGGTGCAGATCGTCAGCCGCGAACAGATCGAGCAGACCGGCCGCTCCACCCTTACCGACGTGCTGCGCAACCTGTCGGCCAATGCCGGCAACAGCTTCGACGAGCAGTACACCGGCAGCTTCGCCGCCGGCTCGGCCTCGATCGGCCTGCGTGGCCTGTCGCCGAAGAACACACTGGTGCTGGTCAACGGCTACCGCGTGTCCAACTTCGGCTTCGCGCTCAATACCCAGGATACCTTCGTCGACCTCAACGCGCTGCCGATCAGCGCGGTGGAACGCATCGAAGTGCTGAAGGACGGCGCCTCGGCGGTGTATGGCTCCGACGCCATCGCCGGTGTCATCAACATCATCCTGCGCAGGAACTTCCAGGGCGTGGAAGTGGGCGGCGGCTTCGGTACCGCCACCCAGGGCGGCCTGGACGAACGCAAGGCCAACCTGCTGGCCGGCTTCGGCGACCTGGAACAGCAGGGCTGGAACGTGCTGTTCGGGCTGGACCTGCTCAAGCGCGACCGCCTCGACGCCGATCAGCGCGCCTACACCCGCAGCGGCGATTTCCGAGACAAGCCCGGCGGCCGCCTGGCCGGCTGGTCCACCGCCGGTGGCAACTGGCTGTCCAACCCGCGCGCGCCGCAACCGTTCGGCAACTGCCCTGATGGCAGCCAGCTGCGCCCGTACAGCGACTTCGGCAGCACCCTGCCCGGCCAGGCCTGCGCCTTCAACGCGCAGCCATTCAAGACCCTGCAACCCGGCGCCGAGCGCCTGCAGGCGTCGTTGAGCGCGACTTACCGCTTCAATGACAGCGTCGAGGCCTTCGCCGATGTGCTGTACAGCCACAACAAGGCCGACCAGATCTTCAGCGCGCCGCTGACCGTCGGCCCGGGCCTGCGTGCCTACAACCCGGCCACCGGCACGCTCATCGACGTGCCGGCAGTGCTGCCGGTCGGCCACCCCAACAATCCGGGCAGCACGCCGCTGCCGTTCGAGTACACCTTCTTCGACCTCGGCCCGCGCCTGAAGGACAACACTCAGGTGTTCTACCGTGCCCTGGCCGGCGTGCGCGGCAGTGGCGAGCGCTGGGACTGGGAAGTGGCGGCGCTGACCTCGCAGAGCGCGCAGCGCGAATACGTCGACAACTTCGTCAACCGCTATGCGTTCGAGCAGATCCTGCGCGACGGCAGCTACAACTTCCTCAACCCGTCCAGCACGCCGGGCGCGCTGGATGCCCTGCGCCTGCAGACCAAGCGCCCGGGCTGGTACAAACTGCACGCGTTGAACGTGAAGGCCTCGACCTCGCTGTGGGAGCTGCCGGCCGGTTCAGTCGGCTTCGCCTGGGGCGCGGAGTTCCGCAAAGAATCATTGGATGCGCGCACCAGCGCCCAGGTGCTGTCGGGCACCGAACTGCGCCCGGCGATCAACGTGGTCAACGGCGAGCGCCAGGTCAGTGCTGCCTACGCCGAGCTGAGCGTGCCGCTGCACCGCACGCTGGAACTGCAGGTGGCCGGCCGTGGCGACCACTACGACGACTTCGGCAAGGCGTTCTCGCCGAAGGTGGCGCTGCGCTGGCAGCCGTTGGACAGCCTGCTGCTGCGTGGTTCGTTCTCGCGCGGGTTCCGCGCACCTTCGTTGCCGGAGATCGCGCCCGGCCAGACCGTCAGCTATGGCTCGGTGATCGATCCGCTGGATCCGCTGCAGCCCGGCGGCAGCCGTGGCGTAACCAACATCCGCACCGGCAACCCGGACCTGAAGGCCGAGCGCTCGCGCAACTTCAATGTGGGGGCGGTGTGGTCGCCGGATGGCGATACCAGCATCGGCCTGGACTGGTACCGCATCGTGCAGGACAACCTGGTCAAGCCTGACAGTGCGCAGTTCATCGTCGACAACCCGACGCTGTTCCCCGGTCGTGTACAACGTGATGCGCAGGGGCGCATCCAGTTCATCACCAACCAGTACGCCAACCAGGGGGAACTGACCACTTCGGGGCTGGACCTGGACGCCAACCACACCTTCCGCACCGAGGGCTGGGGCAACTTCACCGTGGCCGGCAGCTGGACCCACCTGCTCAGCTTCAAGCAGCCGCTGGTGGCCGGGCAGGCACCGTATGACGGCGCCGGCAATAACCGTCACGGTGCGCTACCCCGTACCCGCGGCACCACATCGCTGAACTGGGCGGTCGGTGACTGGAGCAGCACGCTGAGCCTGCAGTACGTGAGCGGCTACGACCAGCGCGTGGCGACCGCGACCAGCAATCCGGGCCTGCGCGACCGCGTCAAGCCCTATCACCAGCTGGACCTGTACGTGGCGTACGAAGGGATTCCCAACACCACGCTGTCGCTGTCGGTGCTGAACCTGACCGACAGGGACCCGCCGTTCGATCCGGCTGGCGGTTCCAACGGCTTCGACATCAGCCAGTACAACCTGCGCGGGCAGTTCGTCTCGCTGGGAGCGCGTTACCGGTTCTGATTGCCACTGTAGAGGCCAGCCATGCTCCGCTGCTCTTCGGCACCGCGCAGCCGAGCATGGGCTCGGCTCTACAGGTCGGTGCGGACCCACGGTCCGCACCGACCGCATCACCGGCTCAGGTGCAGGAACTGCAGGTGTCGTTCGTACTGGCTGATGATGTCGTTGATGATCTGCTTGCGGCTGTAGCCGACCAGGTCGTAATCCTGGCTGCCTTCGAACAGGTGCACCTCGGCGCGGTAGTAGCGCTGGTTGCGCAGCTGCTGCGCGGCGAACGACGGCGTCAGGTAGCCACTCAGGATCACCCGGTACAGGAAGTCCTGCTGCTCGCCGTGGTTCACCGTCAACTCCATGTCGCCGGCCTCAAAGCGCGTGGCCACGTCCCAGCCCTGCCCGCGCAGCTGCTCGGCCACCGCCTCCATCGCCGGCTTCACCGTGTCATCCATGAAACGGTAGACCTGGTCGCGCACCGGGAAGTGCATGGCCTGGCTCAGGCGCTGGCGCCAGCCCTGGTGGTGGCGATCGTCTCCGATCAGCGGTGACGGCCGGTACTGCAGCGCGCGCTTGCGATGCGACTCGTCACTGAAGGCGCGGGTCAGCCCCCACATCATCAACAACAGGATCGCCGAGAACGGCAACGACGCCAGTACCACCGCCGATTTCAGTGCGTCGATGCTGCCGGCCAGCAGCAGGCCCGCCGTCAGCACCGCGATCACGGTGCCCCAGAACACCCGCAGCCAACGTGGGCCGTCGTCCTCGGGTGCGCCGCCATGCGACGACAACGTGGACAACACCACCGCGCCCGAGTCGGCCGAGGTCACGAAGAAGATGAAGCTGACCAGCACCGTCACCGCGATCACCGTGCGACTCCACGGGTAGCCATCCAACAACGCGTAGAGCACCGTCGGTGGATCATCAACCGCCAGCTGTGCCAACTGCTGCTGGCCGTGGTGCAGCACCTGGTCCAGCGCGCTGTTGCCGAAGATCGACAGCCAGGCCAGGGTGAAGCCCAGCGGGATCAGCAGCACGCCGAACACGAATTCGCGGATGGTGCGGCCCCGTGAGATGCGTGCGATGAACAAGCCCACGAACGGTGCCCAGCCGATCCACCATGCCCAGTAGAACACCGTCCAGCCGCCCAGCCATTCGGGGCGGCCGCCGTAGGCATACACATCGAAACTCTTGCCGACCACGCTGCCCAGGTAGTCGCCCAGGTTCTGCATCAAGGTGCTGAACAGGTACTGCGTCGGCCCGGCGAACAGCATGAACAGCACCAGCGCGATCGCCAGCAGCATGTTGATGTTGGCCATCCAGCGCACGCCCTTCTCCACGCCGGAGACGGCCACGGCCACCGCCGCGCCCATCATCGCCACCACCAGGATGATCTGCACCAGGTTGGAATGCGGGATGTTGAACAGGTGCGCCAGCCCGGCATTGAGGTGCAGCACCCCGAAGCCCATGTCGGCGCCGATGCCGAACACGGTGGCGACGATGCCCAGCGCATCCACGGTGTAGCCGATCGGGCCGTTGATGCGCTTGCCGATCAGCGGGTACAGCGCCGAGCGCAGCGCCAGTGGCAGGTTGTGGCGATAGGCGAAATAGGCCATCGCCATCGCTGCCAGTGCGAACACGCCCCAGCCGTGCAGGCCCCAATGCAGGAACAACAGCTGCATGGCCTGCCGTGCACCGGCCTCGCCCGCAGCCGGATCGCCCTGCGGCGGCTGCAGGTAGTGGGTCAGCGGTTCGGAGACGCAGAAGAAGAACAGGGTGATGCTGATGCCGGCCGCGAACAGCATGCCGGCCCACGAGAGGTAGCTGAACTCCGGCTCGTCATGGTCAGCACCCAGCTTGATGCCGCCGTACTTGGACAGCGCCACTCCGACCACGAACACCAGGTAGAGGGTCATCGCCAGCAGGTAGTACCAGCCGACATTCAGTGCGGCCCAGTCCTGCGCCTTCAGCAGAAGGCGGCCCGCACCGAGTGGAAACAGGCTGACGAACAGCGCGAACGCCACGACAACGATCGCCGCGAAGGCGAACACAGGCCGAAGGGTGCGCACCGGGGATTGTTGCGGCTCCAGTACATCCATGGGGCGGCGTTCTCCGGTAGATCAGGGAATTAGCCGACCGATTCTGGCTGAACCGCAGTGGACAGAGCATGAAGTTGCGGCCTGCGGTCGCAGGCCCGTCCGCTCATTCCGTGGTATCACGCGCGCGCGGCCCGCGCACCCTTGGCTTGCGCAGGCCGCGCGCACCGCCTGCGGCGCGGCCACGCGCATCCTGTCCGATCACGACATTACATGCACCGCACACAGCTTGTTGCCACCCGGGTCACGCAGATAGGCCAGGAACACCTGCCGACCGGACATGTTGCGGATGCCGGGCGGATCTTCGATGGCGGTACCACCGTGAGCCACTCCAGCTTCCTGCCAGGCACGCACGGCCTCTGCACTGCCCAGACTGAAACCGATGGTGCCACCGTTGGCATGGCACGCTGGCTGCCCATCGATCGGCGCGGTTACACCGAACATCCGCCCATCCTTGAAGTACAGCAGCCGTCCCTTCTCGTCGAATACGCCCGCACGCGCGTCCATCGCAGCGAACAGGGCGTCGTAGAAGCGACGTGCGGCATCCATGTCGTTCGTTCCTACGGTGATGTGGCTGAACATGCGGGCACTCCATGTGGAAAACCGCAGTGTCGATGAGCACGGGCGACTTCGCAAATCGCTGCATCATCGCCGCCCCGCTCGCGACCGGGCATGCTGCTACTTGGCGGTGCTGAGGAGCAGTACCGCCGCCGTGACCAGGGCGATGCCAACCCAGCCGATCGGGCGCAGGCGGTTGCCGAACAGCAGGCGGCCGCAGGTGGCGGTACCGATCACGCCGATTGCACCCCACATCGCATAGGCGGTGGCCAGGTCCATGTAGCGCACCGCCTGGCCCAGCAGTGCGAAGGCGACCCAGACCATGACGATCGCGCCGACACCCCAGCGCCAGCGGCGGAAGCCTTCCGACCTGGCCACCATCATGTTGGCGGCGACGTCGATCAAGGCCGAACAGATCACGAAAAACAGGGCCAGGGTATTCATCAGTGCGCCTCCCCGAGGGTGACACAGACGATGCCGACCACCGCCAGCACCAGACCGGCCAGCTGCTGAAGCGACAGGCTCTCGCCGAACACGGTGAGGCCGACCACGGTCAGCAGAGTCAGGCCCAGGCCTTCCCACACCGCGTAGGCGACACCGACCGCGATGCGGCGCACCGACAGCGCCAGGAAGTAGTAGGACAGCGCCAGCGCGCCGGCCATGATCAGGTAGCCGGTCCAGCCACCGTCGCGGGCGGCATGGGCCATGAACGAGGTGCCGACCACTTCGGCAACGATCGCCACGGTCAGGCAGGCCCAGGCGACCAGCGCGCCACGGGCGGGAACAGTACGGGACATGTGAAACTCCTTGCGGGACGGGGACAGCGCCCCGCCCTCATTGGACCCACGCCATGCGTGGATGATCCGGAACACCCCGCAGACAGGGGCGACGGCGGCCAGTATCATCGCCTTTTACGGTCGATTCAAAATGGATTCCATCGACAGGAGCGATGGATCAATGCCCTACTCCCCTGAATCCCTGCAGGCGTTCGTCGAAGCGGCCGCACTGGGCTCGTTCTCGGCAGCCGCGCGCCGCCTGCGCAAGACCCAATCGACGGTCAGCACCGCCATCGCCCACCTGGAGGCCGACCTGGGCGTGAGCCTGTTTGATCGCAGCGGGCGCTACCCGCAGCTGACCGAGGCCGGGCGCCAGGTACTGGGCCACGCACAGGAGATCCTTGCCGCCGATGCGCGCCTGCAGCAGTTGAGCGTTCGCCTGGCCGCCCCGGTCGAAGCGCGGCTGACCGTGGTGTTCTCCGACGTCTACCAGCTCGATCCGGAGCAGCGCGTGTTGCAGCGCTTTGCCGAAGCGTTCCCCGAGATCGAACTGGAATGGCTGGATGCCGAAGGCGATGACGTGCTGGAACTGGTCGGCAGTGGTCGCGCCGCGCTGGGCCTGCTGCCACGCCAGGAAAGCTATCCGGACGGACTGGTGGCGCGACCGTTGGCGCACCACAGCGAACTGTCGGTGTATGTGGCGCGCGGCCATCTGCTGGCCGACGCCGGCCGGCGCGCGGCTTCCCAGCTGGCACGGCACCGGCAGGTGCGGTTGAGCGCGGAGGTCGACCACACCCGCGCGGCCACGGGCCTGGCATGGACCGCCACCGACTACCTGATGGTGATGGAGATGGCCGAGGACGGCATCGGCTGGGCCGAGCTGCCACGCGCGCTGGTACGGCGCTACGACCGCGGGCAGCTGGTGGAACTGACCCTGCCCGGCTGGCCACGGCGCATCCACAGCGATCTGTTGTGGCGTCGCGATACGCCGCCGGGGCCAGCCGCCCTGTGGTGGGCCGACGCGCTTGGATGAGGTAGTGGGGGGGGCGGGGGGGGCGGCCGCCCGGGGCGGCCCCCGCGCGCCCCCGCGGCCCCGCGCCCGCGCCCCACCCCCGGCGCCCCCCCCACGACCCCCCCCGCAA
>NZ_JASJSI010000088.1:0-18119 GCF_030237085.1 Stenotrophomonas maltophilia group sp. Smal32 | reverse complement strand
ACCGCAGGCGCCATGGATGCCGCCTACGAGCCCCCAGGGATGGCTTTACGGGGTGTCCTGCACGCCCACACCGCCCCGCCCAACCCTCAGCAAACCAGCTTTTGACGTTGAGGGTGCCGGCCAGCGGCCGGCACTACCGCTTCGGCGGGTGCAGGGCTGCAAGCCCTGCCGGAACCCCACATTATTCAACAAGCCTCAGCCACCGCAGTGCGGGGACGCCCCAGCCATGCCAGCAGCAATCCCGCTGCCGCCAGCAGACCACCGGCGACCGGCACCGCCGCGTACCCCAGACCGGAGCTGATCACCGCGCCACCCAGCGCCGCGCCGACGGCATTGCCCAGGTTGAACGCGCCCACGTTGATCGATGACGCCAGCCCCGGCGCCTCGCTGGCCGCTTCCATCACCCGGATCTGCAGCGGCGGCACGATGGCGAACGTCGCCGCACCGAACAGCAACACACCCACCGCCGCGATGGCGTGACTCATGAAGGCCAGCGGCAGCACGAACATCAGCACCGCCAGGGCGGCCAGCAGGATGCGGGTGGCGCCATCCAGAGACCAGTCGGCCATGCGCCCGCCGATGCCGTTGCCGATGGTGAAGCCGATACCGATCAGCGCCAAGGACATCGCGATGAAGGTGTTGGAGGCGCCGGTCAGTTCGGTCAGCACCGGCGCCACGTAGGTGTAGAGGGTGAACATCGCACCCGCCCCGAGCACCGTGGTGCCCATCGCCAGCAACACCTGCGGCTGCAGGATCGCCTTCAGTTCGCGGCGCACGTCCGGGCGCGGACCCGGCGCAGACGCCGGCAGCGCGAAGCCCAGCGCAGTGATCGCGACCAGGCCCAGCACCGCAGTCCCGGCGAAGGACAGGCGCCAGCCCAGCTGCTGGCCCACCCAGGTGGCCACCGGCACGCCGCCAATGTTGGCGATGGTCAGGCCCATGAACATGGTGGCCACGGCAGCAGCCTGCTTGTCCTTCGGCACCAGGCTGGCGGCGACCACCGCGCCGATGCCGAAGAAGGCACCGTGGTTGAGGCTGGTGACCAGCCGCGACAGCAGCAGCAGGCCGTAGTTCGGCGCCAACGCGGACAGCAGGTTGCCCACCACGAAGATCGACATCAGCAGCATCAGCGCGGTGCGCTTGCCGAAACGGCCCATCAGCAGGGTCATCACCGGCGCGCCGAGCATCACGCCGACGGCATACGCGGTGATCAGCATGCCCGCGGTAGGAATTCCGACGCCCACACCGTCGGCGATGACCGGCAGCAGGCCCATCGGGGCGAATTCAGTGGTGCCGATGGCGAAGGCACCGACGGCAAGGGCCAGCAGAGCGGCTCTGGAGGTCATGGGGGTTCCTGGGGGCGGAAACGGGCAGGTGCGCAGCCTGCGCGCTTTGCCACGGGCGATTAAGCCTCGCCCCGGGAAAACACTGTTGATCCTGGTTCACAAGTGGAGGCCGCACCCCCGCTACATATGCAAAAACCGCAGCGCCGGTGCAGAGCCGGGCCCATGCTCGGCTGCTTCCTGCCGGTCAGCCGACCATGGGCTCGGCTCTACATGACCTCGCATCCACAACGAAGAACCCCCGGCAGGGCCGGGGGTTCGGGGTCACGCGCTTACCAGTTGCCGGCGCCGGGCACGTTGTGCTCGCGGGCGCGACGGCGCATCAGCAGGTTCAGCCACTCCACCAGCACCGAGAAGCCCATCGCGGCGTAGATGTAGGGCTTGGGCACGTGCACGTCCAGGCCGTCCAGGATCAGCACCGCACCGATCATCAGGATGAAGGCCAGGGCCAGCATCTTCACCGTCGGGTTGGCATCGATGAAGCGGCCCAGCGGGTTGGCAGCCAGCAGCATCACCAGCACCGACAGCAGGATGGCGGCCACCATCACCGGGATGTGGTCGGCGATGCCGACGGCGGTGATCACCGAGTCCAGCGAGAACACGATGTCGATCACCGCGATCTGCGCGATCACGTAGCCGAACACGGCCGAGGCCTTGGTGGTGCTGGGATCTTCATCTTCGCCGCCGCTGATCAGTTCCTTGATCTCCATGCAGCCCTTGATGATCAGGAACAGGCCACCAACGATCAGCACCAGGTCGCGGATGGAGATGCCCATGCCGGCCACGGTGAACAGGTTGGCGGCCATGTGCGCCAGGTAGGCCAGCGACACCAGCAGGCCGATCCGGGTGATGCAGGCCACCGCGATGCCGAGCTTGCGCGCGAACGGGCGGCGTTCTTCCGGCAGCTTGCTGACCGCGATGGAAATGAACACCAGGTTGTCGATGCCGAGCACGATTTCCAGCGCGCTGAGGGTGAACAGGGTCACCCAGGCGTTGGGGTCGGCGAGGAACTCAAAGGACATGGGAACTCTTCAAGGCAGTGGGGGAATGGGATTTCAGCCGTAGCTGCCGGCCAGCGCGTGCGGAACCACGACCAGGGCCCAGCACAGCAGCACGTTCATCATCAGCACGAACACCGCCGCCGAGCCCATGTCCTTGGCGCGACCGGCCAGTTCGTGGATCTCGCTGCCGTAGCGCTCGATCACCGCCTCGATGGCCGAGTTGGCCAGTTCCATCGCCAGCACCAGCAGCATCGAGCCGATCAGCAGCGCGCGCTCGACCGGGGTCTGGCCCAGCCAGATCGCGACCGGGGTCAGCAGGATCAGCAGGTAGACCTCCAGCCGGAACGACGATTCGTGCAGCCAGGCGGCGCGCAGGCCCTGCCAGGACCAGCGGGCGGCCTGGAAGATGCGGCGCGGGCCGCGGGGCAGATGACCGAACTGGTCAGCCACGGGTGGAACATCCAGCAACAGGGGCGCGGCGCAGCGACCGCTCAGACGCACGGCAGGGAATCATGGGTGCACGGGAATAGGCAGATGGCCACCATTTTGCCACAAGGCCGCCGACCATACCCCCGGCCGCTGCGGCGAACGGCCTGCCCGGGGAAAGCGCCACGCCGCGTCCTGCTCCTATGATGGTTACCCCTTCCCTGCTGGAGCGCCTGATGTCCCGTCGCCGTACCTGCCTGCTGATGCTGGGCCTGCTGACTGCCGCACCGCTGGCCCAGGCCCTGGGCCCGGCCACGTCGCCCCGGGTCCCCGAACAGGTCTCCAACGTGGCCTGGGCCGGCGACATGGCCCGCTTCGCCAGCGCCGACCAGGCCAACCCGCCGCCGCGCGGTGGCATCGAATTCATCGGCAGCTCCTCGATCCGCTTCTGGGAGAGCCTGGCCACCGACTTCCCCGGCCAGCCGGTGTTCAATCGTGGCTTCGGCGGCTCGGAAGTGCGTGACAGCACCTGGTATGCCGGCCAGATCGTGGTGCCGTATGCGCCGTGCAAGGTGTTCTTCTACGCCGGTGACAACGACCTCAACAGCGGCCGCACCGCGACCCAGGTGCGCGACGACGTGGTCGCCTTCGTGCAGCGCGTGCACCGCGACCTGCCGAAGACCACGGTGGAGTACCTGTCGATCAAGCCGAGCCCGTCGCGTGCGCACCTGCTGCCGGCGATCAACGAGGCCAACGCGCTGATCAAGGCCGCCCTGGCCAAGCTGCCCAATACCGGTTTCACCGACATCTACACGCCGATGCTGGGTGCCGATGGCCAGCCGGATGCGACGCTGTTCCGCGAGGACATGCTGCACATGACCCCTGCGGGCTACGCGATCTGGACCAGGGCGGTGGCGCCGAAGGTCAACTGCAACTGAGGGACTGCGGACGCCCGGCATGGCCCGGCGCTACCGCAACCCCACCCACGCATCGCGTGGACCTACCGACATTCCAGCAGGATGGGGTCAGAGCCCGTTGCGCAGCAACGGGATCCGACCCCGGCAGGTCGCCGCGTCAGCGGAAGATGACCGTCGCTTCGGTACCCTGCCCCGGCTCGCTGGCCAGGCTGACCTTCCAGCCGAAGCGGTCGCACAGCCGGCGCACGATCGACAGGCCCAGGCCGGTGCCCTGCGGGCGGCTGGGTTCGGCGCGATAGAACGGCTCGAACGCCCGTGACAGCGCTTCGGCGGACATGCCGATACCGGTATCGCGCACCACCACCCGATCGTTGTGCACGTGCACGTCGATGCGCCCTTCGTCGGTGTAGCTGCACGCGTTGCGCACCAGGTTGCTGACCACCACCTGCAGCACCCGCGGCGGCGCATGCAGCTGCACCGGGCCATCGCTGTGCAGGTGCACCGACACCGGGCGGGACCCCAGTAGTTCATTGGCGTTGTCCACTTCATAGCGGACGATGTCGTTGACGTCGAACAGCTCGATCTGCGGTTCGACGTCGGCCTCGCGGGCGAGGATCAGGAACGCATCGATCACCGCTTCCATGTCGCGGCCAGCCCGCTGGATGCGCTGCAGGCTGCGGCGCAGGCGCGGCTGCAGGGTTTC
Source organism: Stenotrophomonas maltophilia group sp. Smal32 (assembly GCF_030237085.1). Taxonomy (NCBI): domain Bacteria; kingdom Pseudomonadati; phylum Pseudomonadota; class Gammaproteobacteria; order Lysobacterales; family Lysobacteraceae; genus Stenotrophomonas; species Stenotrophomonas maltophilia group sp. Smal32. The sequence goes on along the minus strand of NZ_JASJSI010000088.1, from coordinate 13,729 downwards.
ATCACCCAGTGCCATGTCGCTGGCAACGCGGATGACGGTCAGCGGCGTACGCAGTTCATGGCTGGCATCGCGGGTGAAATTGCGCTCGCGCGCCACGTGCGCGCTGACCCGGTTTGCCAGCGAGTGCAGCGCCGCCGCCAGCTGCCGGGTCTCGCCCTGCATGTCGGCGGGCAGCTTGTTCGGCTCCAGGTCGGCCGCCTCGGGGTGGCCCGGGTCCCAGCGCGAGACGCGCCGTGCCAGCCAGTTCACCGGCGACACCAGGCGCTTGGACGCACGGTAGGTCACCCAGCTGGCGCCATACACCGCCAGCAGGGTCAGCAGCACCGGCACGATGCCGAACCAGAACGCCAGCATCTCTGCGCGCGAACGCAGGAACACCAGGTACAGGCGGCCGGCCGGGCGCACATCGACCAGCACCAGCTGGTCGTCCTTGGGCAGTTCGTGGAAGCCGGGTTCCAGATTGCGCAGGTTGGCCGGTAACGACAGTGCCGACTGCCCGCTTTCCAGCAGGTAGCCACGGATGTTCTGGGTGTTGGGCGGCGGCTGCACCGGCGACGCTTCGTGCAGCGTCCAGTAGTACGCGGCCTCTTCGCGCAGGGCAGCGCCCACCAGGCTGTGCTTGATCACCAGCGAGACCAGCCACGCACCCAGCAGGATGCCCAGGCTGGCCAGCACTGCCTGCAGGATGAAGGCGATACGGATCTTGCGCGGCAGGCCGTGCGGCATTGCGGGGTCCCGGTCAGAGCGCTGCGATTATAGGCAGCGCGCCACGCCGTGCGGGTGCATGGGCGATGACCGGCGGCAATGCCGGCCGGTCATGCCCTGCCCTCGTACGTGGCCACCACCCGGCCGGGCCTGCTGCTGCACCGGCGCGGGCCCTGCTCAGGCCATCGGCTGGGCGATGTCGGCAATGCGGTAGCCGGCACTCTGCACGGTATGCAGCAGCGGACGGTCGAACGGCTTGTCGATGATCTTGCGCAGGTTGTACAGGTGGCTGCGCAGCGTGTCCGAATCCGGCAGCCCGTTGCCCCAGATCTCGCGCTCGATCTCCTGGCGGGTGACCACGCGCGGCGATTCGCGCATCAGGATGGTCAGCAGGCGCAGGCCGATCGGCGAAAGCTGCAGCTCGGTGCCGGCACGGGTGGCACGCATGCTGACCGGGTCGAGCACCAGGTCGGCGACCTTCAGCACTTCCGAACCGACCTGGCGACGTTCGCGACGGATCAGCGCGCGCAGGCGGGCTTCCAGCTCCTGGATCGCGAACGGCTTGGTCAGGTAGTCATCGGCACCAAAACCGAGGCCGGTGAGCTTGTCGTCCAGCGTGTCGCGTGCCGTGAGCATCAGCACCGGGGTGGACTTGCGCGCATCATTGCGCAGGCGACGGCACACTTCGATGCCATCCAGGCGCGGCAACATGAGATCGAGCACCACGACGTCATAGCTGTTCTCCGCCGCAAGGCGGTAGCCATCCAGGCCGTCCTGTGCATAGTCGACTTCGAAGCCGCGACCTTCCAGGTATTCCCCGATCATCTCGGAGATGTTGCGGTTGTCTTCGACCACCAGCACCAAGCCGGAGGTCTCCTTCGTCTGACGCATGTGATTCCCTCTAACTTCAGCTTTGTGAAACATGCCGGATCGACGGTGGACGTGATGTGAAGTTCCGTCAAGAGGAAATAAAACGGTTCAGAGCAGCGGCCTGAGCAGCGGCCAGACATTGTCCAGCACCTTCGGCTGCGCCTGCGCGGTCGGGTGCAGGCCGTCGGCCTGCATCATGCCCGGTTGCAGCGCCACGCCTTCCAGCAGGAACGGCAGCAGCGGCACCTTGTACCGCGTAGCCAATGCCTTGTAGGCCGCAGCCAGGCGCTGGCGATATGCCGGGCCGTAGTTGGGCGGCACGTCGATGCCGAGCAGCAGCACCTTGGCGCCGGCCTTCTGGCTGGCCTGCACCATTTTCTCCAGGTTGCCCTGCACCTGGGCCGGGGTCAGCCCGCGCAGTGCGTCGTTGCCGCCCAGGGCAATCACCACCACCGTCGGCTTTTCCTTCGCCAACAAGCCCGGCAGGCGGGTCAGCGCGCCCGCGGTGGTCTCGCCGCTCATGCTGGCGTTGACGATGCGCGGCGGGGTTTTCGACTGCTGCCTGACCCGCTGCTGCAGCAGGCTGACCCAGCCGGCGTCAGCGGGGATATTGTGGGCAGCACTGAGGCTGTCGCCGAGCACCAGCACGGTGCCTGCCGGACCTTTGGCACAGGCCAGCCCCGGCAGCAGCAGGAACGCTAGCAGCAGCACCATCATCGCGCCGGCTCGCCGGCTCCATCCCGTCTTGCGCATTGGAGTCTCCTCATCGACAGCCTGTCCCCCCGCAGCGCGCCCGTCGCCATCGCCGTCGACCAGGTCGGCAAGTCCGTGCAGGGCCCGGAGGGTGAAGTCCACATACTGGACAACATCACCCTGACGGTCCATGAAGGCACCAGCGTGGCCATCGTCGGCGCCTCCGGTTCCGGCAAGACCACCCTGCTCGGCCTGCTTGCCGGGCTGGACCTGCCCAGTCGCGGCCGCATCGCGCTGGCGGGCCAGGACCTGTCGGCGCTGGACGAGGAGGCCCGCGCCCAGCTGCGCGCGCGCGAAGTCGGCTTCGTGTTCCAGAGCTTCCACCTGCTGCCGGCGCTGACCGCCGCCGAGAACATCGCGCTGCCACTGGAACTGGCCGGGCGCGAGGATCGTGCGCGGGTCGATGAGGTGCTTGCCCAGGTCGGCCTGTCCCATCGCGCCCGCCACTACCCGCGCCAGTTGTCCGGCGGTGAACAGCAACGCGTGGCACTGGCGCGTGCCTTCGTCACCCGCCCACGCATCCTGTTCGCCGACGAACCGACCGGCTCGCTGGACCACGCCACCGGCCAGCACATCAGCGACCTGCTGTTCGAACTCAACGCCGGCAGCGGCACCACCCTGGTGCTGGTCACCCACGACCTGCGCCTGGCCCAGCGTTGCCAGTACATCCACCGCATCGACAACGGCCGCCTGCTGCCGGTCGAGCGTGGGGCGCAGGCATGAACCTGCTGCGGCACGCGTGGCGCGCGCTGCGCCGCGAGGCGCTGGCCGGCGACCTGCTGACCGTGTTCGCCGCGCTGTTGCTGGGCGTGGCGGTGATGACCGCGGTGGGCACGCTGGTGAACCGGGTCAACCTGGCGCTGACCGGCAGCGCGGCGGAGATGCTTGGCGGCGACCTCGGCATTGCCGGGCGCGATGATCCGTCCCAGGCATTCGCCGACGAGGCACAACGGCGTGGACTGGCCTACACCCGCATCGCCAGTTTCGGCAGCGTGCTGTTCAACGGCGATGCCAGCCAGATGGCCAGCATCAAGGCGGTGCAGGCGGGCTATCCGCTGCGTGGCACGCTGCGGGTGCGGGCCACACCCGGCGGCGCCCTGATCGCCGAGGCCGGCATGCCGGCCAAGGGCCAGGCCTATGCCGACCCGCGCCTGCTGCAGGGGCTGGGATTGAAGGCCGGCGATGATCTCGAGTTCGGCGCCGGCACGCTGCGCATCGCCGGCATCATCGAGGCCGAGCCGGATACCGGTGGCGACCTGCTGACGCTCTCCCCCACCCTGCTGGTCAACCGCGCCGATGTGGAAGGCACGGGACTGCTTGGCCCCGGCAGCCGCATCAACTACCGGCTGATGTTTGCAGGACCGGCCGGGCAGGTCGCGTCCCTGCGTGAGTGGCTGCTGCCACAGGTGAAGGGCCTGCGCCTGCTGAGCGTGGATGACACCCAGCGCGGCGTGCGCCAGGCCTTCGATCTGGCCGGCCGCTTCCTCGGCCTGAGCGCGCTGCTGGCGGTGCTGCTGGCGGGCGTGGCCACCGCATTGGCGGCCAACCGCTTCGCCCTGCGCCGCATCGACCAGGTGGCGATCCTGCGCTGCCTCGGTGCGCGCCAGCGCGACATCCTGCTCGGCCTGGCACTGCAGCTGTTGATGCTGGCGGTACCGGCCTGTGCGCTTGGCATCGGCCTGGGCATGGCCGCGCAGGAAGGGCTGGTACAGGTGCTGGGCAGCCTGGTGCCGCAGCGCCTGCCGCTGCCGGAGGCGATGCCGGCGCTGACCGGTGCGGGCATCGGCCTGTTGCTGCTGTTCGGCTTCGGCCTGCCCCCGCTGCTGCGCCTGCGCGGGGTGCCGCCGATGCGCGTGCTCAACCGTTCCTTCGCCGCCCTGCCGCCCACCTCGCTGCTGGCCTATGTGGCTGCGCTGGGGGCAAGCCTGTTGCTGGCGGTGCAGGTCACCGGTGACCTCAAGCTGGCGCTGTGGGTACTGGGTGGCCTGGCCGCGCTGGCGGTGGCGGCCGGTGTGGTCGGCTTCGTGCTGCTGCAGTTGATGCGCGGCCTGCAGCATCGCCTGCATGGCAACTGGCGACTGGGCCTGGCCGCACTGACCCGGCGCCGGCTGCTGGCGGTGATGCAGCTGGTCGGGCTGTCGCTGTCGCTGTGCGCGCTGTTGCTGCTGGCCGTGACCGGCCCCGGCCTGCTGCAGCAGTGGCGCGAGCGGCTGCCGGCAGACACGCCCAACTACTTCCTGATCAACATCCAGCCCGAACAGCGCGACAGCGTGCTGGCAACACTGCGTGGGCTGGGTGCCAATGACGCCAGCATCGAACCAATGGCCACCGGGCGCCTGATCGCCATCAACGGCAAGCCGCCTCTGCGTGTGGATCGCGAGCCCGGACAGGACGGGCAACCGGCGCGGGGCGGCCAGCGCGATGACGATGACGAGAACCGGCCGTTGAACTTCAGCTGGCGCAGCACCTTCCCGCCGGCCAATACGCTGGTCAATGGCACGTTCTGGAAGGCCGACAGCACCGCGCCGGAAGCCTCGGTGGAGATCGGCTGGGCCAAACGCTACGGCGTGTATCCCGGCGACCGCATCACCATTGCAGTGGGCGAGCAGGAGCGCGAATTCACCGTCACCAGCGTGCGCAAGGCGGACTGGAACACCTTCCGCCCCAACTTCTTCGTGCTATTGAACCCGAACGCCGTGGGTGACACCCCGCACAACCTGCTGTCGGCATTCCACCTGCCGGCCGGCAAGGCGGCCGGGCTGGGCGAGCTGGTACGTGCGCAACCGAACCTGTCACTTCTCGATGTGGATGCGGTGATTTCGCAGGTGCGGGATGTGATGGAACGCGTGGCGCAGGCGGTGCAGCTGGTGATGGTGTTCAGCCTGCTGGCTGGTGTGCTGGTGCTGCTGGCCGCGCTGCAGGCCACGGCCGGCGAGCGTCGCTACGACAGCGCAGTGCTGCGCACGCTGGGCGCGACCCGGCGCCAGCTGCGTGGCGCGGTCCTGGTCGAGTTCGGCGCACTGGGCACACTGGCCGCGCTGCTTGCGGTGGGCGCGGCCGCGGCCATTGGCGTGGTGGTTTCGCAGAAGGTGTTCGAGCTGCCGTTGCTGCCACCCTGGCCAGGACTTCTGCTGGGCGGCGTGGTCGGCATCGGATTGAGCCTGCTGGCCGGTTGGTGGGGCACGCGGCGCATCCTGCACACCTCGCCGGCCCTGGCCCTGCGGGAGGCCTGACGCGACGCCGGAACCGCTAGTTCCACGCCATGCGTGGATGCACGGAAGAGCGTGCCGAGCCAGCTCGGCACCTACCAGGCCGTCGAGCCAGGCTCGACCTTACCGGGCCTTTTCCACGTACTTGGCGAACACGTCGTCGATCTGCGTGTCCTTCACCTTCTTGCCGGCCTGGATCTCTTCGGCCTGGGTGAACATCGGGATGATCATCGCCATGCCGTCCAGCTTGGTCTTCAGGTGCACGCCCGGGGCCTCGCCGAGGAAGCCGTCCCAGCGCTGACGCACCTTGGCCCAGTAGCCGGCGGTGGCCTTCCAGTAGTCGCGCGCCGGGGTGAAGTCGATCTCGGTGGTCTTCACGTAGTCGTTGAAGCCGAACTCGCGCGCGATCTCCACCTGGCTGCCATCGGCGTTGCGCTGCACCTTGGTGTTGAACTGCTCATGGGTCCAGCCGTTCGGGGTCAGCGTATGGCGGTTGATCACGGCCAGCGCGTTGTAGTCGCTGCGCTTGGTGTACTCACGACGCGGCAGCGGTCGCCAGCTCAGGTCGCTGGTCCAGCTCGGCACGTTGTTGGTGTAGGTCCATTTGCCTGTGCCGCAGTAGCGCGGTGCATCGCTCACTTCATACACGCACTGGGTCCAGGCACCCTGGTTCACCGCCGCCGGAATGCTGCGCACCTGCCAGGTCTGGTCGGCACTGAACTCGAAACGGTTGGGTGCTTCGTACACCCAGTCCTGGCGCCAATGCTTGGTGATGTGGCCGCTCTTCTCGTCCAGCAGCAGGTGTTGCAGCACGATGCGCTTCGGGGTGTCCTCGACCACGATGACCACTTCGTTGCCACCGCTGCGCATCGCTGGCGCACGCTCATAGCCCGGCTTCAGCAGCACGGTTTCGTCGAAGGCGAAATCCACGGTGTACTCGCCCTGCATGGCCAGGATGCTGTCGTGGTCGCGGGCGCTGTCGGCGGGCTGCGCGCTGGCCACGCCGCTGGCGGCGAGCAACAGCAGTACGCTGGCTGTCTGGAGCTTCATCGGGGTATTCCTTCGGGGTTGCAGGTTCGTTGAGAGGCCATCCATGGCCGTCGGGCGTTCCATCAGAAAAGGATCAGAGGCGGATCAGCGGCAGGTCGCCGGGAGCCCGCGGTTCCGGCCGGCGTGCGGCGTCGGCGCAGCAGCAGTCGTCGATGGCCAACTCGCCCTCGGCCCCTTCCAGGCGGGCGATGCGGCGTGCGGTGGCTGCGCCCAGCGACGACAGCGTCGACAGGCTGGCCGCGAGTGTGCGCCCATCATCGGCGGCATGCAGCCGCAGCGCACACAGGCGCCAGCGCTGGCCGCCGAGATGACCGGCCAGGCGCCGCCACAGGCGTTCGCCGACACTGCCGTCGCTGTCGTGCTGTGGGCCCGGCGGCAGCGCGGCCACCAACCGGTCCCAGGCCAGGAAATCGCTGTCCGGCAGCAGGTACAGGCGCCACACGCAGCGGCCGCGGCCATCGAGGAAGCACAGGCTCTCACGCAGGCCTTCACTGTCCACGCCCTGGCAGGCGTGCACGCGTACGGCCTGGCGCCAGCCGCCCAGCTCGTTGCCGTCGGCGTGGTACAGGCACAACACGGTGCCGAGCGTGGCCAGCTGTGCCGGGGTCGGCCAGGCCGCGCTGTGCGGCGCGGCGATGGAATCATTCCTGCGTGCGGACAGTGCTCGGCTCATGAGGTCACCAGGAAACGGCAAGACTGGCGGAGAAGGTACGGCCCGGGCTGCTGAAACGATCGCTCAACGCGCGATTGGTGATCAGGCTCGGGGTGATCGACGACCACTCGATATAGCGTTTGTCGGCCAGGTTGAACACGCCGACGTTGAAGGTGGCACCCGGTGCGAAGTTCCAGTGCGCCATCAGGTCCAGCACGCCGTAGCCGGCCGGCTGGTAGACGAACGGTGCCGGTGCGTTCGGATTGGTCTGCGCAGCAGGCGGTGGCAACCGCTTCTTGCGCTGCACGAAGGTGCCGGCCAGTTCAACGCCCCAGGTATCGGTGTCGTACATCAGGCCCAGCGTGCCACGCAACGGATCGACCGAGGCCAGCGGTTCGTCATCGGTCCGGTTGTCGCCACGCGACCATGCCAACGCACTGCGCAGCGCCCAGCCCTTCAGCGCCGGGCTGAGTTCGCCGAACTCGATGCCGGCCTTCATTTCCGCGCCATAGATGCGCGCGTCGGCGATGTTCTGCGACTGGAACACGGTCAAACCCTGTGCGTTGCGGCCGGTATCGACGTTGGACTGGATGAAATCCTTGTAGTCGTTGTAGTAGCCGCTGACGCTGACGTACGCCGCCGGCGCGATGAAGCGCAGGCCCAGTTCGTAGCCGTCGCTGGTTTCCGGCTTCAGGTCCGGATTGGCGATGGCGGTATAGCGGAAGGCGACGTTGGTCAGGCCGATGTTGACGTCGTTGTACGGCGGCGAACGGAAGCCACGCGCATAACCGGCGAACAGCGACCATTCGTCGGTGAAGCGCCAGACCATGCCCAGCTTCGGCGACACGCTGGTCTTCTTCAGCTGCGCCACGGCCGTGGTCGGGTTGTCTTCGGCGAAGATGCTGTCCACTTCCGGCTTCAGCTCGTAACGGTCCACGCGCACGCCCGGCACCAGCGACAGCCGGCCATCGGCAAAGCGCATCTCATCCTGTGCATACAGGCCCAGCTCGGTGGTCTTGCTGATCGGGAAGTCACGCACCGGGAAGGTGTCCGGCAGCACCGTGTTGCTGACCACCCCAGCCTGGTTGACCTGATAGCCATCGCGCTTCTGGCGGATCTCGGTACGGGTGCCTTCGAACCCGTAGGTCAATGCGTGCTCGACACCGCCGGTGGTGAACGCGTTGTTGAACTGCGCCTGCAGGCCATAGGCATGCTGATCGAAGGAGAACACGCGGTGGCGGCGGGTGCCGTCGGTGCGGGTCTCGTCGGTCTGCTGACGGGTTTCGCTGTTCTGCGCGTACACCTGCCAATGCAGGCTGTCGGCGAACGGCTGGTCCAGCGCATCCATCTCGTGGGCGAAGGACACACGGTTGCGCTTCTGGGTGTCGTGGGACTTCATGCCGGTGGCTGCGGCAAGCGCGCCGGGGCGCGGTGCAACACTGGCAATCGCCGACAGTACATTGGTATCGGTGGTGTCTTCGTTGCCTTCCACGGTCAAGCGGAAGCGCTGGTCCTCGCTCGGCGCATAGACCAGCTTGCTGAGCAGGCTGCGGCCGTCGCGATCCTGCGGATTGGACGCGGTGCGGGTGTCGTTGTCGCTGCGTACCGTGCCCTTGTTGTCGGTTTCCTGGCCCTGGTGGTGGTTGACGTTGACCAGGCCGCTCCAGTGGTCGCCACCAAAGGCGGCCGTGGCACCGCCGAGCAGGCCCTTCCATTCACCGTCGTAGCCGAATTTCAGGCCGAAGTAGCTGTTCTTGCCGTCCTTGAGGTAGTCGGCCGGGTCCTTGGTCACGAAGGCGACCACGCCACCGAGTGCATCGGAGCCGTACAGCGAACTGGCCGGCCCACGCACGATCTCCACCCGCTTGAGCGTGTCGAGGTCGGTGAAGTTGCGGTTGGAACTGGCGAACGAACCGATGTCGAACCGGGTCGGCATGACGATGCCGTCGGTCTGGATGCGCACGCGGTTGCCGTCCAGGCCACGGATGCGGAAACCATCCAGGCCGAAGCGAGTCGCGCTGCGGGTGACCGACAGGCCCGGTTCGTAACGCACCAGGTCCTTGATGTCCTGCACCAGGTGCCGGTCCATCTGCTCACGGTCGATGACGTCCACGGTGGCCGCCACGTCGCTCACGGCCCGCTCGGTGCGGGTGGCGGTGACCTGCACCCGATCGAATTCGCGCGCATCGGGGGCAGCAGTGGCAGCAGTGGCAGCAGCGTGGGCGGACAGCGGCAGCGCCATCCAGACAGCAAGGCAAAGGGCGGTATGGCGGGTCATCGGGTTCGTTCGGTCAGGCAGGGGAACCCCCGGTTACCGGCACACCCGGAAGGTGCACGCGGTAGACCGAGGGGGAGAGAGCGGGAGCGGACGGGTCGCCCACCCCGCCGGCGCAGCCGGCAGGAGGGAGGGAGGCGGGCGACCAGACCGCGATTACTTGGTCAGGATCAGCTTGTCGTTGCTGGTGTGCCGCAGGCGATAGAAGCGGTCGCCGTGCTGGATCAGGATTTCACGACGGCCCTTGAGCAGGGCTTCGCTGTCGATGACCTCTTCCGGCGGAACGACGCGGACCGGGCGATCGCGGAGGGTCAGCGTTTCGGGGCGCAGCAGTACAGGTTGAGCATTCATGAGCATCTGGACTCGTGCGAGGGACGAGTCAAATGATAATGATTCTCAGTTGACAATCAACAACCATTCTCAATTTGATTGATGGGATTAATGATCGAATTTTAAAATTCGATAGATTTTGCCAATCGAATGGCAACACAGATTTGTAGAGTCGACTGTTAGTCGACTGCTGTTGCTCGAAGAAGTCGGTTATTCGAAGCAGTCGGCTATTCGAAGCAGTCGACTAACAGTCGACTCTACCGAGTCCGATCCCGATCCCGATCCCGTTCCCTCGGCCGAGCCGGCCCGACCGAGGCCCCAGGCCCGGTCGGCCCCGGGGGTCAGGCGAAGACGGCTTCGACCTCGGCCCAGCCGGCGGCATCGACCTGCTCCAGCACCTCCAGCGCCTGCAGGTTCTGCAGCAACTGGCTGACCCGGCTGGCGCCGAGGATCACGCTGGAGACATTGGGGTTGCGCAGGCACCAGGCGATGGCCAGCGTGGCCGGAGCCTGGCCCAGCGCGCGCGCGACTTCGCTGAAGCGGCGCACCTGGCCCAGGCGGGCCTCGGCGTCGGTGCCCAGCACCAGGTCCTGCAGCCATTCCATGCCTTCCCGGCCCAGCCGCGCATCGGCCGGAATGCCCTGATCGTACTTGCCGGTCAGCAGGCCCGAGGCCAGCGGCGAGAAGATGGTGGTGCCCAGCCCGGCGCGGGCGTACAGCGGTGCGTACTCGACCTCCACCCGCTCGCGGTGCAGCAGGTTGTACTGCGGCTGCTCCATCGACGGGCCCTGCAGGTTGTGCCCTTCGGCGAAATCCAGCGCCTGCTGGATCTGCACCGCCGACCACTCCGAAGTGCCCCAGTAGAGGATCTTGCCCTGCCGCACCAGGGTATCCATGGCGTGCACGGTCTCGGCGATCGGCGCGTCCGGATCCGGGCGGTGGCAGTAATAAAGGTCCAGGTAATCCACCCGCAGGCGCTTGAGCGCGGCATGGCAGGCGTCGGTCACATGCTTGCGCGACAGGCCGCGCTGGGTCGGACGCGGGTCCTTGGCACTGCCGAAGAACACCTTGCTGGACACGCAGAAGCCGTCGCGCGGCAGGCGCAGGTCGCTGATCACGTCGCCCATCACCTGTTCGGCGCGGCCGTTGGCGTAGCCCTCGGCGTTGTCGAAGAAGTTGACGCCATGATCCCAGGCGGCGGCCACCAGGTTGCGGGCCTCATCGCGCGGGATCTGGTCACCGAAGGTCACCCAGGCGCCGAAGGAAAGGGCGGAAACCGGCAGGCCGGTGGAGCCCAGGCGACGGTATTGCATGCGAATCTCCTGCTGCGGGCCCGCATCCGGGCCGGGATCGATCCCCATTCTACCTGTCGCCGCCGGCCGCAAGCCCTTGCCGTTGCTGGCCTGATCGGTACCGATGGGTGCGCGCACGCTGCTTTTCCTTGCCCCGGCCCCGGCCCTGCACTAGGCTTCCCGTTTTTCGCGACGCCCCAGGGGAGTCACTCACATGGTCGAAGGTTTGGGCAGGATCGGCTTCGGCCTGTTCGGGTTGGCGGTGCTGATCGGCATCACCTGGTTGTTTTCCAATAACAAGCGTGCGGTTGACTGGAAGCTGGTTGCCACCGGTATCACCCTGCAGATCGCCTTCGCGGCGCTGGTGATCCTGGTGCCGGGCGGGCGCGACGTGTTCGACGCGCTGGGCCACGGCTTCGTCAAGGTGCTGAGCTTCGTCAACGAGGGCTCCGGTTTCATCTTCGGCTCGTTGATGGACACCAAGAACTACGGCTTCATCTTCGCCTTCCAGGTGCTGCCGACCATCATCTTCTTCTCGGCGCTGATGGGCGTGATGTACCACCTGAACATCATGCAGGCGATCGTGCGCGTGATGGCGTGGGCGATCACCAAGGTGATGCGCGTGTCCGGTGCGGAAACCACCAGCGTCTGCGCCAGCGTGTTCATCGGCCAGACCGAGGCGCCGCTGACCGTGCGCCCGTACATCGCCAAGATGACCCAGTCCGAGCTGCTGACCATGATGATCGGCGGCATGGCGCACATCGCCGGCGGCGTGCTGGCCGCCTACGTGGGCATGCTCGGCGGCGGCGACCCGGTGCAGCAGGCGTTCTACGCCAAGCACCTGCTGGCAGCCAGCATCATGGCCGCGCCGGCCACCCTGGTCGTGGCCAAGCTGTTGATTCCGGAAACCGGCACCCCGCTCACCCGCGGCACGGTGAAGATGGAAGTGGAGAAGACCTCCAGCAACATCATCGACGCGGCCGCCGCCGGTGCCGGTGACGGCCTGAAGCTGGCGCTGAACATCGGCGCAATGCTGCTGGCCTTCATCGCCCTGATCGCGCTGCTGAACGCCCCGCTGACCTGGATCGGTGAAGTGACCGGCCTGGCCGCGCAGATCGGCAAGCCGACCAACCTGTCGACCATCTTCGGTTACGTGCTTGCCCCGATCGCCTGGGTGATCGGCACGCCGTGGGCCGATGCCACCACCGTTGGTTCGCTGATCGGCCAGAAGGTCGTGATCAACGAATTCGTGGCCTACACCGAGCTGTCGCAGATCGTGAACGGCCAGGTGGCCGGCGTGAGCCTGTCCAACGAAGGTCGCTTGATCGCCACCTACGCACTGTGCGGCTTTGCCAACTTCAGCTCGATCGCCATCCAGATCGGCGGCATCGGTGGCCTGGCCCCGGAACGTCGCCACGACCTGGCCAAGTTCGGCCTGCGCGCGGTGCTGGGCGGTACCATTGCCACCTTCATGACGGCGACCATCGCCGGCGTGCTGACGCACTTCAGTTGAACCCTTGGTTGAGAAAAGATTCCCTATGAGCAGCAGTGTCGTTGTCGTCGGTTCCTTCAATGTCGATCACGTGTGGCGGTGCGAATCACTGCCGGCACCGGGCGCGACCATTGCCGGCCGCTACAGCACCGGCCCGGGTGGCAAGGGCTTCAACCAGGCCGTGGCCGCCTGCCGCGCCGGCGCCGAGACGCACTTCGTGTGCGCGCTGGGCGATGACGCCGGTGGCGCCACCGCGCGTGAACTGGCCGCGCAGGATGGTTTCGGCCTGATCGCCGAAGCCAGCAGCGAGCCGACCGGCACCGCCGGCATCTATGTGGACGCGCGCGGCCGCAACACCATCGTGATCGGCCCGGGCGCCAACGCCGCGCTCAGCACCGACTTCCTGCAACAGCAGCAGGCGCTGCTGACCGGCGCCAAGGTGGTGCTGGTGCAGCTGGAATCGCCGGTGCAGACGATTGAAGCGGCGCTGGCCACGGCACGCGAGGCCGGCGTCACCACGGTGCTCAACACCGCACCGGCCGACGCCCCCTCGACCATCGGCCTGCTCAAGCTGGCCGATGTGATCACCCCGAACGAGACCGAGTTCGCCGCCCTGCTCGGCCGCCATGTCGGCGAGCGCGTGGATGCCAACGACGTGGCCGCACTGGATGGCGCCAGCCTGCATGCGCTGTGCCGCAAGCTGGTCGGCAACGGCACGGTGGTGGTGACCCTGGGTTCGGTGGGCGTGTTCGTCTCACATGCCGACGAGAACCTGCGCGGCGATACCCAGCCGTACTACCGTGTCGGTGCCGAACAGGTGCAGGCCATCGACACCACCGGTGCCGGTGACGCCTTCAACGGTGCGCTGGCCGCGTCGCTGGCGCAGGTGGCCGACGCCCCGTTCGCCCGCCACGTGCGCTTCGCCAACCAGTTCGCCGGTCGTTCGACCGAGAAGGAAGGCGCCGCTGCGGCAATGCCGCGTTTCACCCCGTCCGACGCCGAAGCAAAGTAATTCCACGCCATGCGTGGATGAGAGGGCCCGGGTGTGCAGGCACCCGGGCCTTTCTTTTGCCCGTTTCCCAGCCCCTGCGACCGCCTGTC
>NZ_JASJSI010000087.1:0-18263 GCF_030237085.1 Stenotrophomonas maltophilia group sp. Smal32 | reverse complement strand
CCCGCGACCCCCACGCAGCGCGGGGGGGGGGTGTGGGGGGGGGGGGGGGGGGGGGGGGGGGGGGGGGCGCGGGCGCCGGCGCGCCCCGCCGGCCCGGGGGGGGGGGGGGGGCCCCCCCCCCCCCCCCCCCCCCCCCACCCCGCCATCACACGGATAGCTCGCTGTTGCTGTTGCTTCGGCTGTTGCTCTGGCCTCTGCAGGGGGGCAGGGCGCAGCCCTGCCGAACACCCTTTACCGCTCGGAATGCCCGCTCTGGTCGTAATCGCGCGGGCTGAACAACTCCGGCTGGATCAGCTCGATGAATGCCCGCGCCTGCGCCGACAACGCTTTGCCGCGCCGCACGATCACCCCGTAACTGCGTTCCGGGAACCAGCGCTTCATCGACCGCGCTGCCAGCCGCTCATGGTCGGCCTCGTTCAGGCACAGCGCCGGCACGATGGAAATGCCCATGCCCATCGCCACGTACTGCTTGATCACCTCCCAGCCGCCCACCTCCAGCGCCACGGTGTAGGCGATGCGGTGGCGCTGGAAGACCTGGTCGACCAGCCGGTAGGTGATCTGCCGCTTCGGCGGCAGCACCAGCGGGTAGCGCGCAATGTCGGCCAGCTCCAGCTCGCCGCCACTGGCCAGCGGATGATCGTGCGGCGCGATCAGCACCTGCTCGAAGCGGTAGGCCGGGGCGTAGCTGAGATCGGCCGGCACGTCGGTCATCGAGCCGATCGCCAGGTCGGCGGCATCCTCGCGCAGCAGGTCGGTGCCGTCGGCGCTGATCGCGTTGTGCAGGGTCAGGCGCACGTCCGGGTGATGCAGGCGGAAGCGCTCCACGATCTTCGGCAGCAGGTACAGGATGGTGGAACTGTTGGCGGCGATGTTCAGCTCGCCCGCGTCCAGGCCGCGCACCTTGTCGCGGAAGCGCGCCTCCAGCCCGTCCAGGTTCTCCACCAGTGGCTGTGCCATTTCGTACAGCAGCTGGCCCTCACGGCTGGGCACCAGGCGCCGCCCGCTGCGCTCGAACAGCGGCACGCCCAACTCCCGTTCCAGTGCCTGCAGCTGCAGGCTGATGGCCGGCTGGCTGACGAACAGTGCCTCAGCAGCCCGTGAGACCGAACCCAGGCGCACCGTCTGGCAGAACGCGCGCAGCGGCTTCAACCGGTCGGATTTGTAGGAAAAACGCGGACTTGGCGAGGGACGCGTGGTCATGGCGTCATAAGTATTAGCACAATTTATGTAGAACATTGCAAAAACTGTTTTGCCAAATACTCGGCCCCGGCCGCACCGTGGAGACGTTCCCCCACCGCTGGAGTCGCCTCATGTCCGCCGTCGCTTCCGCTGTTCCCACCCCTGCCAGCAAGGCTACCCCCGGCATCGCCCTGGCGACCCGCGTGGCCGGCCAGGACACCATGCTGCCGGCGCCGCTGCTGGCCCTGCTGGTGTCGCTGCACCGTGCGGTGGAACCGGGCCGGCAGGCACGGCTGCTGGCCCGCCGCGAGCGCCAGGCGTTCTTCGACCAGGGCGGCCTGCCGGATTTCCGCGAAGACACTGCCGCCATCCGCAGCGGCGACTGGACCGTTGCGCCGCTGCCGGCCGCGCTGCAGGACCGCCGCGTCGAGATCACCGGGCCGACCGACCCGAAGATGGTCATCAATGCGCTGAATTCCGGCGCCAAGGTGTTCATGGCCGACTTCGAGGATTCGACCTCGCCGACCTGGCGCAACCTGCTGGCCGGGCAGCAGTCGCTGGCGGCGGCGGTGCGCGGTGATCTGGAATACACCGCACCCAATGGCAAGCACTACCGCCTGCGCCCCTACGACGAGCAGGCGGTGCTGATCGTGCGCCCACGTGGCTGGCACCTGGACGAAAAGCACGTAGCCATCGACGGCCAGCCGCTGGCCGGTGGCCTGTTCGACGCGGCCGTCTTCGCCTTCCACAACGCCCGCACCCTGCAGGGCAAGGACCGCGGCCCGTACTTCTACCTGCCCAAGCTGCAGAGCATGGAAGAGGCTGCACTGTGGGAGACCGCGCTGTCGCACATCGAAGGCATGCTCGGCCTGCCGCACGGTCAGATCAAGGTGACCGTGCTGATCGAAACGCTGCCGGCGGTGTTCGAGATGGACGAGATCCTGCACGCGCTGCGTGACCGCATCGTCGGCCTGAACTGCGGGCGCTGGGATTACATCTTCTCCTACCTGAAGACCTTCCGCCACCACGCCGACCGCGTGCTGCCCGAGCGCGGCCAGGTGCCATGACCCAGCCGTTCCTGAAGGCCTATTCGGAGCTGCTGATCCAGACCTGCCATCGCCGCGGTGCGCATGCGATGGGTGGCATGGCCGCGCAGATCCCGATCAACAACGATGCCGTCGCCAATGAGCAGGCGATGGCCCGCGTGCGCGCCGACAAGCTGCGCGAGGTCACAGCCGGCCACGACGGCACCTGGGTCGCGCACCCGGCGCTGATCCCGGTGGCGATGGCAATCTTCGACGAACACATGCCCGGCCCGAACCAGCACAGCGTGCTGCGCCAGGACGTGCGCGTCGGTCGCGATGAGCTGATCGCAAGGCCGCCGGGCACCATCACCCGCGCCGGCTTCGAAGGCAACGTGGAAGTCTGCGTGCGCTACCTGGCGGCGTGGCTGGATGGCAACGGCTGCGTGCCGATCCACCACTTGATGGAGGACGCTGCCACCGCCGAGATCAGCCGCAGCCAGCTGTGGCAGTGGCTGCACACGCCGGGCCAGCAGCTGGACGATGGCACCGCGATCGACCTGGCCCTGCTCGACGCCACGCTGGCACAGCTGCCGGCGCGGCTGGGCGACACCGGCGCGCTGCCCGGTGGCGCACGCATCGGCGAAGCCATCGCGCTGCTGGCCGAACTGAGCCGCAGCAACGAACTGACCGATTTCCTGACCCTGCCGGCCTACGCGCGCATCGACTGACCGACCGCCCGCAATCCCGCCGTTTCCCTCCCCGCTGCACGCACGAACCGAACTGGAGAAAGACATGAGCAAGCTGCCCACTGCCGAACAGATCCAGCACGACTGGGACACCAACCCACGCTGGGAAGGCATCCAGCGCAACTACAGCGCCGCCGACGTGGTGCGCCTGCGCGGCACCGTGCACATCGAGCATTCGCTGGCCCGCCTGGGCGCGGAGAAGCTGTGGGCGTCGCTGCATGAGCGCGAGTTCGTCAACGCGTTGGGTGCGCTGACCGGCAACCAGGCCATGCAGCAGGTCAAGGCCGGGCTGAAGGCGATTTACCTGTCCGGTTGGCAGGTGGCGGCCGACGCCAACCTGGCCGGCCAGATGTATCCGGACCAGTCGCTGTACCCGGCCGATTCGGTGCCGGCGGTGGTCAAGCGCATCAACAACACCCTGCTGCGCGCCGACCAGCTGCACCACGCCGAAGGCAAGGATGACATCGACTTCCTGCAGCCGATCGTGGCCGATGCCGAGGCCGGTTTCGGCGGCGTGCTCAACGCGTTCGAGCTGATGAAGGCGATGATCGAGGCCGGCGCCGCCGGCGTGCATTTCGAGGATCAGCTGGCCTCGGTGAAGAAGTGCGGCCACATGGGCGGCAAGGTGCTGGTGCCGACCCGCGAGGCGATCGAGAAGCTCAACGCCGCGCGCCTGGCCGCCGACGTGCTGGGCGTGCCGACCCTGCTGGTGGCGCGCACCGATGCCGAGGCGGCCGACCTGCTGACCAGCGACATCGACGGCAACGACAAGCCGTTCGCCACCGGTGAACGCACCGTGGAAGGCTTCTACAAGACGCGTAATGGCCTGGACCAGGCGATCAGCCGCGGCCTGGCCTACGCGCCCTATGCCGACCTGGTGTGGTGCGAGACCGGCAAGCCGGACCTGGAATTCGCGCGCAAGTTCGCCGAGGCGATCCATGCGAAGTTCCCGGGCAAGCTGCTGGCCTACAACTGCTCGCCCAGCTTCAACTGGAAGAAGAACCTGGACGACGCAACGATCGCGAAGTTCCAGCGCGAGCTGGGCAGCTACGGCTACAAGTTCCAGTTCATCACCCTGGCCGGCTTCCACGCGCTGAACTACGGCATGTTCAACCTGGCCCACGGCTATGCACGCCGCCAGATGAGCGCCTTTGTGGAATTGCAGGAGGCCGAGTTCGAAGCGGCCGAGCGTGGCTTCACCGCGGTCAAGCACCAGCGCGAGGTCGGCACCGGCTACTTCGATGCCGTGACCCAGGCGATCCAGCAGGGCCAGTCCTCGACCATCGCGTTGACCGGTTCGACCGAAGAAGAGCAGTTCCACGGCGGGCGTAGCGAGCGCGCCGCCTGATCGGTAGTGCCGGCCAGCGGCCGGCGCTACCGAAGCCTCGAAATACGATCAGGGTGGCCAGGGAAGGGCCAGACAACGCCGGCCGGTCGGGGGACCTGCCGGCGTTGTTGTATCGATGGAAACGCGATGAACGCAGGCAGCGTCAATCCGGCGCACCCCACAGACCGGCAACTTGGCCGAAACCCTGTGAAGGTGGCCATCAGATTGATCCGGAACGACTTTTCCCTCGACCGTGGCGGGCAGAACGGCCACCGCGCGCCTTCACATCGGGAAAGTGGACCACAAGGCTCAAAATGAGATAGGGCGCACATTTTAAAGCGGTGCTATGCTCCGCGGCTCACCAGGGGACGCTGGCGGCGGGTGCAGGGAATGACCGGCAGGGGTGCGGCCGAGAACAGTGATGTGACGTCAGGTATCGCCCGGGTGGCGATGGCCGAGATCGTGCATGCGCTGCTGTCCGATGCCGAAGTCGCATTGTTCGCCAGATTTGCCCGTCCATGCAAGCTTCATGCCGGACAGTGGCTGTTCCAGCGCGGGCATCGTGGCGAGCGCATGTATGTGATCCTGGAAGGCCAGATCGAACTGGACTTCGGCGAGGACCTGGTGATCAAGACGCTTGGCCAGCACGAGTTCTTCGGTGAACTGGGGCTGCTGGTGGGTGACCACCCGCGCAGCGCCAGTGCGCGCGCCCTGGTGGACTGCGAGGTGCTTGAGCTGGGGCCCGCCGACTTCCATCGCCTGGTCGAATCCGATCCGGGCCTGGTCGCCTACTTCCTGCGCCGCACGATCATGCGCGTGTTGACCAACGAACAGGCCCTGATCAGCCAGCTGCGCCGGCGCAACCATGACCTGGAAACCGCGCTGGACAACCTGTACATCACCACCCACCAGCTGACCCACACCCGCGAGCTGGTGCGTACCGATGAACTGACCGGGCTGCACAACCGCCGTGGCCTCACCCTGTACCTGCAGGAATGCCGCGCCGATGGCAGTGGGCTGCCGCAGGCGCTGCTGCTGATCGACTGCGACCGCTTCAAGCAGATCAACGACCGCCATGGCCACCAGGCCGGCGATCGCGTGCTGCAGAGCATGGGCAACATCCTGCGCTCGATGGCCGGCGAGCAGGACCTTGCCTGCCGCCTCGGCGGTGACGAGTTCTGCCTGATCCTGCGTCGTGGCAACCACGAGATCGTGCAGCACGCGGCCGAGTTCATCCTCAGCGCGGTACACGGTCTGCTGGAACGCAGCCACGGCACGCCGCACGTCAGCCTGGTCAGCATCGGCGCCAGCCTGCTGGCACCGGAGGCGGGCTGGAGCGAGTGGTACGCCAGCGCGGACCGTGCGCTGTACCAGGCCAAGCGTGATGGTGGCAACTGCCTGCGTTGGGCAGACGCAGTGGACTCACCCTAGATCGGGAGACAGAGGCGATGAATGGCGACAACGGAACGTCGGCGCCGCACAACCAGCAACTGCGCGCCCTGCTGTTCACCGACCTGTGTGACTCGCTGCTGCTGGTCGAACGCATCGGCGACGTCGCTGCCGCCGAACTGTTCCAGGAACACGACCGGCTGGTGCTGGCGCTGCAGCAGCGCTGGAACGGCCAGCTGATCGATCGCTCCGACGGGTTGTTCATGCTGTTCGAGCGCCCGATCGACGCGCTTGGCTTCGCATTGGATTACCAGCGTGGGCTGCAGCCGCTGGGGCAGAGACACGAGATCCATCTGCAGGCGCGGGCCGGTCTGCATGTTGGCGATGTGCTCACGTGGGAGAACAGCGCCGAGGCAGTGCGGGCTGGCGCCAAGGCGATTGAAGTCGAAGGCCTGGCCAAGCCGACGGCGGCGCGCCTGATGCAGTTGGCACGGCCGGGCCAGATCCTGCTTTCGGCGGTGGCCGAATCCATCATGCGTCGCTCCAGTGGGTCGCTGGGCGCGATGGCTGAAGGCCTGCAATGGCGATCGTTCGGGCGCTGGCGCTTCAAGGGTGTGAGCCAGCCTGCTGAAGTCTACGGCGTGCAGGCGGCGGGCATGCCCACGCCGGGGCGGCTGCGGCACACGGCCAAGGCCCGGCGTGATCTTCCGTTGTGGCGCCGTCCACTGGCGATGGCGGCGCAGGCCGCCGTACTGCTGGCCGCGGTGCTTGGCGTCTGGTTGCTGACCCGGCCACAGCCGGCCATCGCATTCGCTGAACGCGATTGGGTGGTGCTTGGCGGGCTGCACAACCTCACCGGCAACCGCTTGCTTGATGACGCCCTGGACCAGGCGTTCCGGATCAGTCTCGAGCAGTCCCGCTACGTCAATGTCGTCAGTGACGACCGCGTTGGCCGTACTCTTGAGATGATGCGGAAACCGCTGGATGGCGGCCTCCGCGAACGCGGCGATGCCGCCGCTGTGGCGGTGCGCACCGGCGCCCGCCTGGTGTTCGTGCCATCGGCTACCGATATCGGCGGCCGCACCCGCTTCAGCGTGGAGGTGGTCGAGCCGTCGACGCTGCGTACCCTGGCCGTGGTATCCGCCGATGCGAAGGCGGGTGCGGTACTGGCGGCGGTGGACGATGTTTCGCGCCAGCTGCGCGATCGCCTGGGCGAAGAGCCCGCATTGATCCAGCGCGACAGCCAATCCCTGCCCGAGGTGACCACGGGCAGCATGGATGCGCTGCGTGCGTTTGCCTTGGGCCAGAAGCGCTACAGCCGCGGAGATTTCAACGGCGCGATGGCGTTCTTCGAGCAGGCGATCCAGGTCGATCCTGAGTTCGCCCTGGCATGGCTGGGCCAAGCCCGCTGTCGCTTCGCCATGATGAACTACCACGATGCCAAGCGTCTGCTGGAAGAGGCCGACCGTCGATCAGGGCACCTTACGCCACGCGAGCGCCTGTATGTGCAGAACTGGGCGCTGCAGATCGGTGATCCGGATCGTGCCACCGATGGCTGGGCGCGCATGGCAGAGCTGTATCCGGATTACATGCCTGCAAGCTACAACGCCGGTCTGAATCTTTTCCACGAGAACCGCCTTGCCGAGGCCCTGGCGCTTTCCAGGCGTGTTGCACATAGCAGGGTCGAATTGCCTGAGATTGCACAGGACCAGTACGGCCGCGCCTTGCTGGCCAGCGAGCGCTACGCAGACGCTGACATCGCGTTCAGCCGTGCCGCCAGCAATGGCTGGGAGGGTGCATTGATGCGCCAGGCGACGGTGGCGGCAGCGCGTGCCGAGTTCGAGAAGGCCAATGCGCTGCTTGGACGGATCGATCCGAACAACTTCCATGCTGGTAATTTCGCTACCACGATTGCGCTTGACCAAGGCGATGTCGAGGGCGCCATCAAGCTCGCCGAACAGGGGAGGATGCTTGCCGCACGGCGCCAGGGCATGGATCGGTACAACTTCGACATGCCCCTGGCCGTCGCCTACATGATGGCCGGCAGAAAGTCGAAAGCCTTGATGGTGGCGCGCGCGTCCGCGACCGCGCCATTCGAAGAGCTGAGCGGCGAACCCGCGGTGGAGGTAGTGGATCGCCTGGTTGCAGCACACGCGGCAGCCTTGCTGGCACTGAGACTGGGCGATGCCGCACCGGCCAAGGCGGTCCAGGCCCGGATGAACGCGCTTCAGGATCTTCCTGACAGCAGCGTGTTGCGCCAGTACGTCACCCTGTTGGCCGGGCGGATGATGCAGCATGAGGGTCGGCCCCAGGCCGGGCTGGACCTGCTCGTACCGCTGCTGAAGAAGCAGCCACGCCTGCAGGTGCGGCTGGCAGTGCGTGACCTGGCGCTGGAGGCGGGCTTGAAGGATGTTGCCCATGAGCAGACGCGTTGGCTGCGTGATCGCCCCGGATTTGCCTATGCAGAAGCGCAATGCAGCTTCTGCCTGCAGGCACTTAACGTAGTGGATGTGCGCAGGCTCATGGCGGCGCCGGCAATCGAGGCTGCCGACACCATGGCCTCGATGCCTCAGCGCAGCGTGCGCGGCGAGCCGTAACCGTCCTCAAGCATCGGCACGGAGTAGCCGGTACCACTGGTCAGCATGGCGACGATCTGGTCTTCGGCCTGTGCGATGACGTCCTTCTCCGCCAGGCAGATGTTCTTGCAGCAATCCTGGACGAACTGCTGAAGGTCAGCCGGGTTGGATGGAACGTGTCCAGCCAGCAGTATCGCGGCGGCCGTGTCGGTGGCGAAGAGCTGGCGGAAGGTGTCATCGGTGGCGAGGCGCTGAACCAGCGTCCTGGCAACCGGCAGCGAGAGCGTCAACGTGGGCATTGTGTCCTGCATCCATGGAGTGTCGAGGGGCAGTGGTGATGTCGGCCTGGCAAACCGGTTCTTGAGAGGGTGGAGCGGAAGATGTAAAGGAATCGGGCCGCGGTTCGATAACGTGGATTCACGATGAAGGAAGGCTGATCCGATGGATGTCAGGCGCTGCGCGATCGTAGTGGTACAGCCCACCGAGCAGATCCGGTTTGAGCTTGAAGGCCTGCTGCGCGGTGGTGATGGCCTGGTGCGCACGCTTGCCTGGGAGGCACTCGCCCCTCACCTGGATGCGCCGGTGGTGCTGGACGCCACGGCACAGGCGCTGCTGGGAAGCCTGAGCCCAAGTGCATGGACCACGCTTGAGGCAGAGAAAGCCTGTTCACCTGCGATGGACCTGCTGATTGCCAGTCGCCTGGTGTTGACCCGCGGACAGGATGACGATGTTGCCGCTCGTGATGAGCGGCTGCGTGCAACGCACTGGCACCCTCTGGCTGCGGTCATGCATGCCTTCTCACGCTGGGAGGATGTTGACGCCGTTCGCAACATGCGTGAATCACAGATCGAAACAGCCTCGCAGATGCGCAGGACGTTGGGAGCGCCCCCACCGCACGCTGCCGCTGCCGCTGCCGAAGCAGGATTGGTACCACTGCCGCCTCAGCAGTCCAACGATTTCGACGCACTGCTGGCGCGGCGCGTCACCTGCCGGAACTTCGATGTCACCCGATCACTGCCACTGCCCCTGCTGAGCCAGATGCTGCAGCGGGCATTCGGCAGCAGCAGCTGCCAGCGAGAAGGCGATGATCTGGTGTTCCTGAAGAAGAACGTACCCTCAGGCGGCGGACTGCATCCTGTCGAAGCCTACGTGCTGGTGCGTAATGTCGAAGGACTTGCTGCCGGCATGTATCTCTATCGAGCGCAGGGCCACGGACTGCTGCCGATTGATTGCCCCGTGGCCATCGATGGCGACTTCGTGATGTCCATGGTCGGGCAGCAGCACTGGTTTGCGGATGCGCATGTGCTGGTGATCCTGGCCCCGCGTTTCAACAGGACGTACTGGAAGTATCGCCAGCATGGGAAAAGCTATCGGGTTGTCGCGATGGAGGCGGGACATCTATCGCAGACGCTGTATCTGGCGGCCACGGATGCCGGCCTGGGAGCATTCATTACTGCGGCGATCAACGAAAAGCCGATCGAACGAGCCTTGGGCCTGGACACGATCAATGAGGGGGTGCTCGCGGTCTGCGGTTTCGGATGGCGTGCATCACGGATGACGACCAGCGAGCTGGACCCGGCAGGCGTGATCTGGAACCTTGAAGACCGCGCGGGCTGACCCCGCGCGGCCTCTGCCACATCACGCCGCTTCGAAGTCCACCAGCACTGCGCCATCACCCACCTGGTCGCCTGCCTTGGCGCGGTAGCCCTTCACCGTTCCGTCGGCCGGTGCCTGCAGGGTGTGCTCCATCTTCATCGCTTCCAGTACCACCAGCGGGGTGCCGCGCTTGACCTCGGTGCCGGCCGCGACCAGCGTGGCGACGATCTTGCCCGGCATCGGCGCCAGCAGGCTGCCGGCATCGGCCACGGCGTGGTCCGATTCGCCCACCGGATCATGCAGGGTGAAGCGGTGCTGGCCGTCGGCGCCGAACAGGTACAGCTGGTCGCCTTCGCGCAGCAGCTGCAGTGACCAACGGCGCTCGCCCAGCTGCACGGTCAGATGCTGTGCATCGGCCGTGCCGATCACCTGCACCGGTGCTGCGTCGTCGCACTGCACGCGCCAGCCATCAGCCCGCGGCCACACCCTCAGCGTGTGCCGGCGCTCGCCCTGCTGCAGCGGCAGCACGCGCGGGGTGGATGCGCCGAGGCGCCAGCCGTCCTGTGCCTGCCATGGCGAATGCGGGTCGCGGGCATCGGTGATGGCTCCTGCGGTGCTGGTCACGGCGGCCACCGCTGCCAGCAGCCACAGTGCATGTTCGCTGTCGCCGACTACGCTCAACGCCGTCTGTTCGCGTTCGATCAGCGCGGTATCCAGCTTGGCGTGGGTGAACGAATCGGTGTTTACCAGCCGGCGCAGGAAGCCGGCATTGGTGGTCACGCCCACCACCTGGCAGTCGGCCAGTGCCTGGCTCATGCGGCGCAGCGCGGCAACGCGGTCCACGTCCCAGACGATCAGCTTGGCGATCATCGGGTCGTAGTACGGGGTGATGCTGTCGCCTTCCTCCACGCCGGTATCCACGCGCACGTTGGCCGACGGAGTCGGCAGGCGCAGGCGACGCAGGGTGCCGGTGGAGGGAAGGAAGCCACGATCGGCATCCTCGGCGTACAGCCGCGCTTCAATTGCGTGGCCGTGGATGGCCAGCTGTTCCTGGCGCAGCGGCAGCGGCTGGCCCGAAGCCACCCGCAGCTGCCACTCCACCAGGTCGGTGCCGGTGATGTACTCGGTGACCGGGTGCTCGACCTGCAGGCGGGTGTTCATTTCCATGAAGTAGAAATCGCCGTCCGGGCCGGCGATGAACTCCACGGTGCCCGCGCCCTCATAGCCCACCGCGCGCGCGGCATCGACCGCGGCCTTGCCCATCGCCGCACGACGCTCGGCGCTCATGCCCGGCGCCGGCGCTTCTTCCAGCACCTTCTGGTGGCGGCGCTGCACCGAGCAGTCGCGCTCGAACAGGTACACCGCATCACCGTGGGAATCGCCGAACACCTGGATCTCGATGTGGCGCGGACGCTCGACGTACTTCTCGACCAGCACATGGTCGTTGCCGAACGCCGAGGCCGCCTCGCGCTGGCAGCTGGCCAGCGCATCGACGAAGTCCTCGCTGCGCTCGACCTTGCGCATGCCCTTGCCGCCGCCGCCGGCGCTGGCCTTGATCAGTACCGGGTAACCGATGGCGTCGGCCTGTGCGCGCAGGAAGTCCGGCGCCTGCTGGTCGCCGTGGTAGCCCGGGGTGAGCGGTACGCCGGCCTGGGCCATCAGTGCCTTGGCCGCGCTCTTGTCACCCATCGCGCGGATGGCGCTGGCCGGTGGGCCGATGAAGGTGATGCCGGCGGCGGCGCAGGCGTCGGCGAAGTCGGCATTCTCGGAGAGGAAGCCGTAGCCGGGGTGGATGGCCTGCGCGCCGGTCGCGCGTGCGGCGTCGAGCAGGGCATCGCCGCGCAGGTAACTCTCGCGCGCGGCGGCCGGGCCGATGTGGATGGCTTCGTCGGCCAGCCGGACGTGACGCGCAGTGCGGTCGGCATCGGAATACACCGCCACGGTGGCGATGCCGAGGCGGCGGCAGGTGGCGATGACGCGGCAGGCGATCTCGCCGCGGTTGGCGATCAGGACTTTGGTGAACATGGCAACGGGCTTCATGGGAGCGTGCTCGGTCATGGCATGGGTTACATGCGGAACACGCCGAAGCGCGTCTGCTGTGGAGCGGCGTTGAGGCTGGCCGACAGCGCCAGGGCCAGTACGCGGCGGGTGTCGGCCGGATCGATCACGCCGTCGTCCCACAGGCGCGCGCTGGCGTAATACGGGTGGCCCTGCTGTTCGAACTGGTCGCGGATCGGCGCCTTGAACGCGTCTTCCTCCGCTGCCGGCCACTGCCCGCCCTTGGCTTCGATGCCATCGCGCTTGACCGTGGCCAGCACGCTGGCCGCCTGCTCGCCACCCATCACGCCGATGCGCGCGTTCGGCCACATCCACAGGAAGTTCGGCGAGTACGCGCGGCCGCACATGCCGTAGTTGCCGGCACCGAACGAACCGCCGATCACCAAGGTGAACTTGGGCACCCTGGCGCAGGCCACCGCCATCACCAGCTTGGCACCGTCCTTGGCGATGCCGCCCTGTTCGTACTTGCGGCCGACCATGAAGCCGGTGATGTTCTGCAGGAACACCAGCGGGATGTTGCGCTGGGTGCACAGCTCGATGAAGTGCGCGCCCTTCAGTGCCGACTCGGAGAACAGGATGCCGTTGTTGGCGATGATGCCGATCGGGTAGCCGTTCAGATGGGCGAAGCCGGTGACCAGCGTGGCGCCGTAGCGCGGCTTGAACTCATCAAAACGCGAGCCATCGACCAGGCGCGCGATCACTTCGCGCACGTCGTAGGGCTTGCGCGTGTCGGCCGGGATCACCCCGTACAGGTCGTGCGCCGGCAGCAGCGGTTCTTCGGAAGGCTGTACCGCCATCGCCGGTTCCGGCTTGCGCCAGTTCAACTGGGCGATGATCGCGCGAACGCGTGCCAGTGCCTGCAGGTCGTTGTCGGCCATGTGGTCGGCCACGCCGGAAATGCGCGTATGCACGTCGGCGCCGCCCAGTTCCTCGGCGGTCACCACTTCGCCGGTGGCCGCCTTCACCAGCGGCGGGCCGCCGAGGAAGATCGTGCCCTGTTCGCGCACGATCACCGTTTCATCGCTCATGGCCGGCACGTAGGCGCCGCCGGCGGTGCAGCTGCCCATCACGCAGGCGATCTGCGGAATGCCCTGCGCCGACAGGTTGGCCTGGTTGTAGAAGATGCGGCCGAAGTGGTCGCGGTCGGGGAACACCTCGTCCTGCAGCGGCAGGAAGGCGCCACCGGAATCGACCAGGTAGATGCAGGGCAGGTGGTTCTGCTCGGCGATCTCCTGCGCGCGCAGGTGCTTCTTCACCGTCATCGGGTAATAGGTGCCGCCCTTGACCGTGGCGTCATTGGCCACGATCACGCACTCCACGCCGCTCACCCGGCCGATGCCGGCCACCACGCCCGCAGCGGGCACGGCGTCTTCATACATGCCATGCGCGGCCAGCGGCGCGATTTCGAGGAAGGCGCTGCCTGGGTCGAGCAGGGCGTCGATGCGGTCACGCACCAGCAGCTTGCCGCGTGCGGTGTGCTTGGCGCGTGCCGCTTCGTTGCCGCCCAGTGCGGTGCGGGCAAGCGTGGCGTGCAGGTCGTCGACCACGGCCTGCATGGCCGTGCGGTTGGCTTCAAACGTATCGCTGCCCGGTTGCAGCTGGCTGTTCAGGACGGTCATCGCGGTGGCCTTACAGGGTGCGCTGGAACAGTTCGCGGCCGATCAGCATGCGGCGGATCTCCGAGGTGCCGGCGCCGATTTCATACAGCTTGGCGTCGCGCCACAAACGGCCGGTCGGGTATTCGTTGATGTAGCCGTTGCCGCCCAGGATCTGGATTGCGTGGCCGGTCAGCCAGGTGGCCTTCTCGGCGGCGTACAGGATGGCACCGGCTGCGTCCTGGCGGGTGGTGCGGCCCTGGTCGCAGGCGCGCGCCACGGCATACACATAGGCGCGGCAGGCGCCGAGGCCCACGTACATGTCGGCGATCTTGGCCTGGATCAGCTGGAAGCTGCCGATCGCCTCACCGAACTGGTGACGCTCGTGCACGTAGGGCATCACCACGTCCATGGCCGCCGCCATCAGGCCCAGCGGGCCACCGGACAGCACCACCCGCTCGTAGTCCAGGCCGGACATCAGCACGCGCACGCCGCCACCGACCTGGCCCAGTACGTTTTCTTCCGGCACTTCGCAGTCCTGGAACACCAGCTCGCAGGTGGGCGAGGAACGCATGCCCAGCTTGTCCAGCTTCTGCGCGGTGGAGAAGCCCTTCATGCCCTTTTCGACCAGGAAGGCGGTGATGCCCTTGGCGCCGGCGTCCATGTCGGTCTTGGCATAGACCACCAGCACGTCGGCATCCGGGCCGTTGGTGATCCACATCTTGTTGCCGTTGAGCACGTAGCGGTCGCCGCGCTTGTCCGCGCGCAGCTTCATCGACACCACGTCCGAGCCGGCGCCCGGTTCGCTCATTGCCAGCGCGCCGACCTTGGCGCCGCTGCACAGGTCGGGCAGGAAGCGCTGCTTCTGTTCCTCGTTGCCGTTCTTGCGCAGCTGGTTCACGCACAGGTTGGAGTGCGCGCCATAGGACAGGCCGATGCCGCCGGAGGCGCGCGAGATTTCTTCCATCGCCACCACATGGGCCAGGTAACCCATGCCGGTGCCGCCGTATGCTTCCTCCACGGTGAGGCCGAGCAGGCCCTGTTCGCCCAGCTTGGGCCACAGGGCCAGCGGGAACTGGTTGCTGGCATCGGCTTCGGCGGCCAGCGGTGCGACCTCGGCGGCGGCAAAATGGGCCACGCTCTGGCGCAGCAGGTCGATGTCTTCGCCAAGATCGAAGTTCAGGGATGGCACGTGCATTGTGGTGGCTCCACGGCGGGATGGCAGGAAATGGACGCACCCGGCGGGGGAGCGGGCGGCGGTCTGCAGGACCGCTGCCCGCACGGGCGATTGGACCCCAGCGTAGCGGGGTTCGGGTAAGAAGTGAATACGAATTCAAAAATTGAAACTAGAATCAGAACATGGCCTATAAACGCTCTGCATTGATGGAAGAACGCCTGGCCGGGGCCCGTGAAAGGATCCTGCTGGCCACCCGCGAGCTGGTCGCCACCGGTGGCTGGCGCAACGCCCCGGTGACCGCCGTAGCGACCCAGGCCGGGGTGTCCACCGGCCTGATCTACCGCCACTTCCCGTCCAAGGCCGAGTTGTTCGTGGAGGTGCTCAACGCCGCCGTGGCCCATGAAGTGGCGATCATGGAGCGCATTGCCAGTGGTCCGGAGGCGGCCAGCGAGCGGCTGCGGCTGGCGATCACCGCCTTCGTCCGCCGCGCCCTGGCGGGGCCGGGGCTGGCCCATGCCTTCATCGTCGAGCCGGTCGACCCGGACGTGGAAGCCGAACGCATGCGCGGCCGTCGTGCCTTTGGGGATGTCTTCCTGCGCCTGGTGGAAGAGGGCGTGGCCGCCGGTGAACTGCCGGCGCAGGACGCGCACGCCACGGCCGCGTGCCTGGTCGGTGCCTTCACCGAAGCGATGGTCGGCCCGACCGCGCCCAGCCGCGAAGCGCACCGCGACGAAGGCGCACTGGTGGATGCGATCTGCAGCTTCTGCCTGCGCGCGATCGGCGCCTCCGCAAAACGGTAGCGCCGGGCCATGCCCGGCGGCTGTTGCCGCGCTTGCGTTGCCGGGGTCAGATCCCTTCTGCGTGGCAAAAGGGATCTGACCCCAGCCCCCCGGCATGTTGCGCCGCACCAGCAGTGACGCCTGTTGTCGCACGCAAAGCGCGTTCTATACTCGGTCCATCACGCAGTCGCTCAGCCGTGGTCCAACGACTATCAGCCAGGGGTAACGAAGAGTGCGGAATTACGATCTGGAGTTCCTGAAACGCTTCTCCATGGTGATCGCGCTGCTGGCGACCATCACCCTCGGCCTCATCCTCCTTGCCGCCTACATCCACACCCGGATTCCGCCCGAGGTGTCGCCGGCCGCGGCCAAGCGCACCGAACAGCGCATCTCGCCCACCGGCGCGGTCTATGCCGGCAGCACCGGCGCTGCCGCGCAGGCCGCCGCCAAGGCCGCCGCGCTGGCCAAGGCCGCGTCGCAGGTGGCCTACGGCGGCACCAAGGACGGCAAGGTCATCTTCGACAACCTGTGCACCGCCTGCCACACCACGGGTGTGGGCATGGCGCCGACGCTGGACCATTCGCACTGGGACAAGCGCATCGCACAGGGCAAGGACACCCTCTACAAGCACGCCATCGAGGGCTATACCGGCCCGGACGGCGGCATCATGCCACCCAAGGGTGGCAACCCGGCGCTGACCGAGGAGCAGATCCACGCCACCGTGGACTGGATGCTGGGCAACCTGAAATAGCCTCCGAACGGCGGAACGGCCAAACCGCTGGATGGCCGAACTGCTGAACCGCCGAACCGCCGAACGACCGAATCGCCTAACCGCCGGTCACGCCGGTCACCGCACCGGCTTTGCCCACCGAGGCCTGATCGCCCATATTCCCCCGCCCGCAAGCGGGGTTTCGCATTTCAGGGTTAGTCTGTGCGCCCTCTTCCCTGGAATCGCCCGTCGATGCGCCGCCGTTCCCTCGCCCTTGCCCTGTCCCTGCTGCTGCCGGCCAGCGCCTTCGCCCAGGCCCAGCCGCAGGCCGCACCGGTTACGACGCCCGCTGCCGCGCGCAGCAGCGCGACCGTGGTGCTGACCGCCGCGCCGACTGACTGGCGCGCGCTGGACGGCCAGCGTGTGCGCATCGCCGCGCCGCTCACCCTGGCCGGCACCGATGGCCTGGAGCGCTTCGGCCAGCTCACTGTCGCCTTCGATGGCCGCCTCTGGCAGCCCACCGAAGTGGCCGCGCCGGGTACTGCCGGCTACGAGCAGGTGATGGCCGACAACCTGCGCCGCCGCCTGGTGCTGGACGATGGCAGTGATGCCCGCGACCCGGCCAGCGTGCCGTACCTGCCGGGCAACCCGGTGCTGCGCGCCGGCATGCAGCTGCGCAACGTGGAAGGTGTCGTGCACGTGGACGCGCAGGGGCACCCGCGCTTGCAGGTCGAAGGTGTGCTGAAGCTGCCGGAGCTGAAGCGCCCGGCGGTGCCGACGGTGCCGGGCAGCCTGCACGTGGCGGCCTTCAACCTGGAGAACTTCTTCAACGGCGACGGCCAGGGCGGTGGCTTCCCGACCCTGCGCGGTGCGCGCACACTGGATGAACACAAGGCGCAGGTGGCCAAGCTGGTCACCACGGTCAACGCGCTGGGTGCCGACGTCGCCGCGCTGATGGAACTGGAAAACGATGGCTACGGCCCGCAGTCGGCCATCGCCGAACTGGTCGATGCGCTCAACCGGGACCGCGGCGCGCAGGGTGACTGGCGCTTCGTCGATGCCGGCAACGGCCCCGGCGACAATCCGATCCGGGTCGGCATCATCTACCGCAGCAACCGCCTGCAGCCGCAGGGAAAGCCGGCCACGCTGACCGGTGGCCCGTTCGTCGAGCACAGCCGCGTGCCGCTGGCGCAGGCCTTCCAGGGCAAGCAGGGCGCGCCGTTCGTGGTGGTGGCCAACCACTTCAAGTCGAAGGGCTGTCGCGAGGCCGCCGGTGCAGACGCCGACCACAATGACAACCAGGGCTGCTGGAATGCGACCCGCGTGACCTCCGCGCAGCAGCTGCACGCCTGGCTGCAGACGGATCCAACCGGCACCGGCGCCAAGGACGCCGTGCTGCTGGGTGATTTCAACGCCTATGCGATGGAAGACCCGATCCGCACCCTGCATGACCTGGGGTGGCAGGACGCGTTCAAGGTGGCCAAGGTCGAGCATCCCTACAGCTACGTCTACAACGGCTACACCGGCCGCCTCGACCATGCATTGCTGAGCCCGGGCATGGCCAAGCGCCTGCGCGGCGCCGCCGAATGGCACAGCAACGCCGACGAGCAGGACGCCAGCGGCTACCAGGGCCGCAATGTGCCGGGGCCGTGGCGCAGCTCCGACCACGACCCGCTGCTGCTGGGTTTCGATAAATAACGCCCAACGCAGGGGTGGGGGGGCCGTTCGACCCCCATTGGGGCCCCCCCCCACCCCACAATAACCCCCCCCCCCCCCCGATGCAGTCACCAGCGGCCCCCCAGGCCCCACCGGGGAAGGTTACCCGCCATAAAGGCCGGTAAGAGGCCCCCTGGGGTGAGGCCGTTTTGCCTGGGAGGCTTCCGCTCCCAAGCGCTCAAACCCACGCCCGCCCGGGGGGCGCCGGCACCGGGGAGGGGGTTTTCGGGGGTGGCCCGGGGGGGCCCGAGGGTCGCCTACTCTCGGTAGATCGGAGGCGCAGCGCATTTCACGACCAACCACCAAAACAAGAAGAGCGCGAGATCTCGAGGATCTCGCGCCCGGGTGGGATCGGCGGGGGAGAGAGGACCCGCCGACCCCCTTCCTGCGG
>NZ_JASJSI010000086.1:0-18335 GCF_030237085.1 Stenotrophomonas maltophilia group sp. Smal32 | reverse complement strand
GGGTAGACCAGTACCAGATGATCGCAGGCCTCGATCGCATCGGCGGCGTCCTGCAGATCGGGTTCAAGCGGCTGGATCTGGCGATAGCCGTGCCGCAACACCGGGTCGAATTCGAGCTCGCCCAGTGCGATCAGGCGTACCTGGTGGCCTGCGTTCTCGGCGGCGGTGGCGTAGCGCTGGGCGAGAGCGCCGCACAGGCTGTCGCGGTCGGGATGGCCCAGCAGGATCAGGATGGAACGGGACACGGCAACCTCGGGCAGTGGAAAGTGCGCGAGGGTGCAGTCTGCCCCTGGGGCAGAGTCAAGCCGGGGTGGTGCAGCCGTTGGGGTCCAGCACGCAGTCACCGCGGCCGGCATGCAGCCATTGCCGGAGTTCGTCGCTGACCTGTCGCAGGGCGAGTTCGACCTGTTCCAGTCGTGCCCGTTCACTGGCGATGTGGCTACGCTGCTGCTCCAGCAAGGCCAGTACCGCGGGCCAGTCGAGCTGCCCGTCACGGCC
The DNA here is from genome assembly GCF_030237085.1 of Stenotrophomonas maltophilia group sp. Smal32. NCBI lineage: Bacteria > Pseudomonadati > Pseudomonadota > Gammaproteobacteria > Lysobacterales > Lysobacteraceae > Stenotrophomonas > Stenotrophomonas maltophilia group sp. Smal32. The sequence continues at coordinate 17,837 of NZ_JASJSI010000086.1, read as the reverse complement.
CTGCAGGCGGGAAATCGCAGCCAGCGTGATGCCCAGCGCCAACGCCTGGCGGATCAGCTGCACCCAGGCTACGTCCTGTTCGCTGTAGTCGCGATAGCGGTTCACGCGTGGCACCGGCGGCAGCAGCCCGCGTGCCTCGTACAGGCGGATGGCCTTGGCGCTGGCACCGGTCAGGCGGCTGACCTCGGAAATGCGCATCGGCTCAGTCCCGCACCAGTCCGCCGTCCACCACCAGGTTCTGGCCGGTCACCGCGCGCGACCACGGGCTGGCGAAGAACAGCGCGGCATCGGCGAACTCGGCCGGGGTGGTGACGCTGCGCAGTGGCGTGTTGGCGGCGATGTAGTCGAACACCGCTTCGGGTGTGGCGGCACTGGCATCGGTGGTGCGCAGCAGTCCGCCGGACAGCATGTTCACGGTGATCCCGTGCGGGCCGAGGTCACCGGCCAGGGTGCGGGTCAGTGACAGCAGTGCGGCCTTGGCTGCGGTGTAGTCGTGGTAGGGCACCACCGGGTTCTGGAACAGGTTGGTGCCGACGTTGATGACGCGGCCGAAACGCCGGGCCTGCATGCCGGGCAGGGCAGCCTGCACGGTGTTCAGTGCGCCGCGCACGCTGCCCTCGAACTGGGCCTGGAAGGCCGGCCAGCCGATGTCTGCGGCATTGTCGCGGGCATCGCCATTGAACGAGAACGCCGCCAGCGCGTTGTTGACCACGGTGGTTACGCCTTGCCCGAAGTGGGCCAGTGCCTGCTGCAGCATCGCATCGACCTGGGCGCGGTCGGTGACGTCGGCCGGCAGTGCGATCGCCTGTCCACCGAGCCCGGCAGCCAGGGCACGTGCGGCGCCTTCGCTTCGGTGGTAATTGACGATGACGCGCGCGCCCTGTGCGGCGAAGGCGCGGGCGATGTGCTGGCCAAGCCCGCGCCCGGCACCGGTGACCAGCACCAGCTGTTCGCTGATCTGCATGAGGGAGCTGCCATCCATTGCATGAAAGGGCATGCAGCGTAGCAGCGATGGCGCTTGCCGGAGCGGGCGTGCTGCCGCTAGCCTGCAGGCATGAACCAGACTCCCCTGCGATTGCTCATTCACGGCGCCTCCGGGCGCATGGGCCAGGCCCTGCTGCGGTTGGCCGTCGAACATCCCGAAACGCTGCAGATCGTGGCCGCGGTGACCGGCCGTGCGCCGGCCCAGCGCGTGGTCGATGGGGTACCGTTCTTCGCTGCCAGTGAGCTGCCCGGTGCGCCGGCATTCGACGTGGCGATCGACTTCAGCCTGCCGGAGGGTTTCAACCCGATGCTGGCGCTGTGCGTGGAGCGAGGCGCGGGCCTGGTCTCGGGCACGACCGGGATCTCCAGCACGCAGCGCCAGGCGCTGGAGGCGGCGGCGGCGAAGATCCCGCTGGTCTGGGCCTCGAATTTCAGCCTGGGCGTGGCGGTACTGGACGAGCTGGTCGAGCGCGCGGCGCAGGCGCTGGCCGGCTGGGACTGCGACATTGTCGAATCGCACCATACCCAGAAGAAGGATGCGCCTTCGGGCACCGCGCTGACCCTGGGTGCCGCCGCGCAACGGGGCGGGGCGGAGCCGCACTACGCCAGCCTGCGTGCCGGTGACATCGTCGGTGAGCATCTGGTCCAGTTTACCGGCCTGGGTGAGCGCATCGAACTGGTGCATCGGGCCACCAACCGCGACATCTTTGCCCGTGGCGCGCTGTTCGCCGCCCGCCGGCTGCACGGTCGCGCGCCGGGCAGCTACCGCGTGCGGGATCTGCTGGCGTAAGGCGGGCTGATTCCTGGGGTCGGAGCCCTTTCCAGCGGAAACGGCTCTGACATCCTAGGGCGCCTGGGGTCAGAGCCTTTCCCGTTCGGGAAAGGATCCGACCCCGCGTCCGGCTCGCATACGCCGCCGGATTGAAATGAATACGCAATCGCCTGTTCATGAAGCGCGATAACCGCTGGCGCGAGCGCCCCGTCAGCGCTACAATTCGCACTCGCCGAATCACGAAAGCCGGACCGGTCCCAGACCGTACGTCCGCGCTTTTTTGCAACCGGATTTCCGTGAAGCGCAGGCGTGACTTCGGCAGCCCCCTCGGTAGCCAAAGTGAGATTCCCGTGACCCAAGCCGCAATCCTCGTCCTCGAAGACGGCACCGTATTCGAGGGCGAATCCGTAGGCGCGCCCGGCCTGTCCGTCGGTGAGGTGGTGTTCAACACCGCCATGACCGGCTATCAGGAAGTGTTGACCGACCCGTCCTACGCCCGGCAGATGGTCACGCTGACCTATCCGCATATCGGAAATACCGGCATGACCGACCAGGACAATGAAGCGTCCAAGGTGTGGTCGGCCGGCCTGATCGTGCGCGATGTTCCGCGCCGCCCCAGCAACTGGCGCAGCCAGGTGTCGCTGCAGGATTGGCTGATCCAGCGTGGCGTGGTCGCCATCGCCGGCATCGACACCCGCAAGCTGACCCGCATCCTGCGCGAGAAGGGCGCACAGAACGGTGCGTTGATGGCCGGTGACATCGACGTGGAAAAGGCACTGGAAGCCGCCCGCAAGTTCCCGGGGCTGAAGGGCATGGATCTGGCCAAGGTTGTCACTACCGAGAAGACCTACACCTGGACCGAGGGCCAGCTGGACCTGGATGCCAATGCCTTCGTCAGCGTGCCGGCGAAGTTCAAGGTCGTGGCCTACGATTTCGGCGTGAAGACCAATATCCTGCGCATGCTGGCCGAGCGCGGCTGCGAAGTGACCGTGGTGCCGGCGCAGACCCCGGCCGCCGAGGTGCTGGCACTGAAGCCGGATGGTGTGTTCCTGTCCAACGGCCCGGGTGACCCGGAACCGTGCAACTACGCCATCGACGCGATCAAGGCCTTCATCGACGTGAAGATCCCGACCTTCGGCATCTGCCTGGGCCATCAGCTGCTCGGCCTGGCCTCGGGCGCGAAGACCATGAAGATGGGCCATGGCCACCACGGTGCCAACCACCCGGTGCAGGACCTGGACAGCGGCCGGGTGATGATCACCTCGCAGAACCACGGCTTCGCGATCGATGAAGCGACCCTGCCGCCGACCCTGCGCGTGACCCACCGTTCGCTGTTCGATGGCACCAACCAGGGTGTCGCCCGCACCGACGTGCCGGCGTTCTCGTTCCAGGGCCACCCGGAAGCGTCGCCGGGCCCGACCGACGTCGGTCCGTTGTTCGACCGCTTCGTGGTGCTGATGGAGCAGGCCAAGGCGTGATCAGTACGCCGCCGGCCTCCCGGTGGCGTCGCGATGGACCGTAAACCCCGCATCGCTGCTGCCCCCGGCGCGGCGCTGCGGATCAAGATTCCTGATCGACAGCGTGCGATCACCCCCCTTGTCACGCTGTACTGACTTAGAGAAGAAAATGCCCAAGCGCACTGACCTCAAGACCATCCTCATCATCGGTGCTGGCCCGATCGTCATCGGCCAGGCCTGCGAGTTCGACTACTCCGGCGCCCAGGCCTGCAAGGCCCTGCGTGACGAGGGTTACCGCGTGGTGCTGGTCAACAGCAACCCGGCCACGATCATGACCGACCCGGAGATGGCCGACGCCGTCTACATCGAGCCGATCAACTGGCAGACGGTCGAGAAGATCATCGCCAAGGAAAAGCCCGACGCGCTGCTGCCGACCATGGGTGGCCAGACCGCGCTGAACTGCGCGCTGGACCTTGCCGACCACGGCGTGCTGGAGAAGTACAACGTCGAACTGATCGGCGCCAAGCGCGAAGCGATCCGCATGGCCGAAGATCGCGAGCTGTTCCGCGTGGCCATGGGTGAGATCGGCCTGGAATGCCCGACCGCCGCCGTCGCCCACACCCTGGACGAAGCGCTGGAGATCCAGACCCGCGTCGGCTACCCGACCATCATCCGCCCCAGCTTCACCCTGGGCGGCAGCGGTGGCGGCATCGCCTACAACCGCGAAGAGCTGGTCGAGATCGTCAGCCGCGGCCTGGAACTGTCGCCGACCACCGAAGTGCTGGTGGAAGAGTCGGTGCTGGGCTGGAAGGAGTTCGAGATGGAAGTGGTCCGCGATACGGCGGACAACTGCATCATCGTCTGCTCGATCGAAAACCTGGACCCGATGGGCGTGCACACCGGTGACTCGATCACCGTGGCGCCGGCGCAGACCCTGACCGACAAGGAATACCAGCGCCTGCGCGATGCCTCCATCGCCGTGCTGCGCAAGATCGGCGTCGATACCGGTGGCTCGAACGTGCAGTTTGGTATCAACCCGAAGACCGGCCGCGTGGTCGTCATCGAGATGAACCCGCGCGTGTCGCGTTCGTCGGCACTGGCCTCGAAGGCCACCGGCTTCCCGATCGCCAAGGTCGCCGCCAAGCTGGCCGTGGGCTACACCCTGGACGAACTGAAGAACGAGATCACCGGTGGCCTGACCCCGGCGTCGTTTGAACCGTCCATCGACTACGTTGTCACCAAGATTCCGCGTTTTGCCTTCGAGAAGTTCCCGGCCGCCGATGCGCGCCTGACCACCCAGATGAAGTCGGTGGGCGAGGTGATGGCGATGGGCCGCACCTTCCAGGAGTCGGTGCAGAAGGCGCTGCGCGGCCTGGAAACCGGCAAGGTCGGCTTCGACCCGACCGGCCTGGACCTGGGCAACGAAGAAGACCTGCAGACCCTGCGCCGCGAACTGAAGGCACCGGGTCCGGAGCGCCTGTTCTTCGTCGCTGATGCGTTCCGCGCCGGCATGAGCGTTGAAGAAATCTACGCACTGTCGTTCATCGATCACTGGTTCCTGGACCAGATCGAGGAAATCATCGCCGCGGAAACCGCCGTCGCCGCCGATGGCATCGACGCGCTGGACGCCGCGCGCCTGCGCAAGCTGAAGCGCGCCGGTTTCTCCGACGCGCGCCTGGCGCAGCTGACCGGTACCAACGAAGCCGCCATCCGCGCGCTGCGTCGTGCGCACAAGGTGCGCCCGGTCTACAAGCGCGTCGACTCCTGTGCCGGTGAATTCTCCACCGGTACCGCCTACCTGTACTCGACCTACGAGGACGAGTGCGAGGCTGCGCCGAGCAACCGCGACAAGATCATGATCCTGGGCGGTGGCCCGAACCGCATCGGCCAGGGCATCGAGTTCGATTACTGCTGCGTGCACGCGGCACTGGCGCTGCGCGAGGATGGTTATGAAACCATCATGGTCAACTGCAACCCGGAAACCGTGTCGACCGACTACGACACTTCCGACCGCCTGTACTTCGAGCCGCTGACCCTGGAAGACGTGCTGGAAATCGTCGAGCTGGAACAGCCGAAGGGCGTGATCGTGCAGTACGGCGGCCAGACCCCGCTGAAGCTTGCGCGCGCGCTGGAAGCCAACGGCGTGCCGGTGATCGGCACCAGCCCGGACTCGATCGACCTGGCCGAAGACCGCGAGCGCTTCCAGCAGCTGGTGGACAAGCTGGGCCTGAAGCAGCCGCCGAACCGCATCGCCCGCAACGACCAGGAAGCCTTGCTGCTGGCCCGCGAGATCGGCTACCCGCTGGTGGTGCGCCCGAGCTACGTGCTGGGCGGCCGTGCGATGGAAATCGTCTACGGCGAAGCCGATCTGGCCCGCTACGTGCGCGACGCGGTGAAGGTGTCCAACGATTCGCCGGTGCTGTTGGACCGCTTCCTCGACAACGCGGTCGAGTGCGACGTCGACATCATCGCCGACAAGGATGGCAACGTCCTGATCGGCGGCGTGATGGAGCACATCGAAGAAGCCGGCGTGCACTCGGGCGATTCCTCGTGCTCGCTGCCGCCGTACTCGCTGTCCGCTGAAACCCAGGCCGAGCTGCGCCGCCAGGTGGTGGAGCTGGCCAAGGCCCTGAACGTGGTCGGCCTGATGAACACCCAGTTCGCAATCCAGACCAGCGACGAAGGTGCCGACACCATCTACCTGCTGGAAGTGAACCCGCGTGCCTCGCGCACCGTGCCGTTCGTGTCCAAGGCCACCGGCATGCCGCTGGCGAAGATCGCCGCCCGCTGCATGGCTGGCAAGAGCCTGGCCGAGCAGGGCGCGACCAAGGAAATCGTGCCGGACTACTACTCGGTGAAGGAAGCGATCTTCCCGTTCGCCAAGTTCCAGGGCGTCGACCCGATCCTCGGGCCGGAGATGCGCTCCACCGGTGAGGTGATGGGCGTCGGTCGCACCTTCAACGCCGCTTTTGCGCGTGCGCAGGAAGCCGGTGGCATCAAGGCGCCGCCGGTCGGCAAGGCCTTCGTCTCGGTGCGCGATCCGGACAAGAAGCGCGTGCTGCCGGTGGCCAAGGCCCTGCTGGCGCGCGGCTACAGCCTGGTCGCCACCCGTGGCACCGCCGCGTGGCTGCAGCAGCACGGTATGGACTGCGAGATCATCAACAAGGTGGTCGAAGGCCGTCCGCACATCGTCGACTCGATCAAGAACGGCGAGATCGTCTACATCGTCAACACGACCGAAGGTCGTTCGGCGATCAACGACTCGTTCTCGATCCGTCGCGAGGCGCTGCAGCACCGCGTCACCTACTCGACCACCATTGCCGGCGCCAAGGCGCTGGTGGATTCACTGGAATTCCGCGGTACCGGCCCCGTCTGGTCGCTGCAGGAGCTGCACAAGGAGTTGAATGCATGAGAGCACCGATCACCATGAAGGGCGCGCAGAAGCTGCGCGATGAGCTGGATCACCTGAAGTCGGTCAAGCGCCCGAAAGTCATTGCGGCCATCGCCGAAGCGCGTGAGCACGGCGACCTGAAGGAGAATGCCGAGTACCACGCCGCGCGCGAGGAGCAGGGCTTCATCGAAGGGCGCATCAAGCAGCTGGAAGGCGAGCTGTCGCACGCCGAGATCATCGACGTGAGCAAGCTCAACGCCGGCTCCAAGGTGGTGTTCGGCGCCAGCGTGACGCTGGCTGACGTGGAAACCGACGAAGAGAAGAAGTACCAGATCGTCGGTGACCTGGAAGCGGACATCAAGCTGGGCCTGATCGCGATTTCCTCGCCTGTGGCGCGCGCGATGATCGGCAAGCTGGAAGGCGATTCGATCGTGATCGACGCCCCGGCCGGCCAGCGCGAGTACGAGATCGTCAGCGTCAGCTACGTGGACTGACCGCGTGGCGACGGCGACCCTGCTGTTGCCTGCACGCAGCCGCTTTGCCGCGGCTGCGCTGCCGGACGATGTGGCGCGTGCGCTCGGCCGTGCCACGACGGTGCAGGTCGCACCGGGCGAACGTGCACAACTGACGCGCCATTTCACGGTTGCCGCGCCGCATTGGCCGGTAGCCGCGATGACCCGCCAGCGCGACGTCGGCGATGCAGCCGGCGCCAGCTGGCTGCGTGCCGACCCGGCCTGCATGGTGCCGGACATGCACGGCGCGCGGATGATGGCCTACGGCGAGACGCTGCGGCCGACATTGGCCGACTGCCTGGCACTGTTGCCGGTGCTGCAGCCGCTGTTTGCCGATGCCGGATTCGTGCTCGACGCGCCGGACCCTTCGCGCTGGTACCTGCGGCTTCCGATCGACATGGCGTTGCCTGACTTCGACAGCCCGGACGAGGTGCTCGGCGATGACCTGTTCTCGCACCTGCCCGAAGGCGAGGGCGGTCGCCGCTGGCGCGCGCTGATGACCGAAGCGCAGGTGCTGCTGCACAACCATTCCTGGAACCAGCAACGTGCCGCGCAGGGCCAGCAGCCGATCAACTCGCTGTGGTTCTGGGGCGGTGGCGTGATGCCGGTGTCGGTGAGTACGCCACACGCGCAGGTGCGCAGCCGCGATGCCCTGCTGCAGGGCCTGGCTCTGGCCGCGGGTGTGGCGGTCGATGGCGAGCAGGCCGTGGATGCACTGGTCGATCTGCGCCAGCTGCGTTCGCTGCAGCAGCTCGGCAACGATGCGATCCGGCCGTTGCTGGCCGCGCTGAAGCGTGGCGAACTGCAGCGGCTGGTGCTGGATTTCGAGGATGGCCTGCAGTTCCAGCTGGACCGCGGCCAGCGCTGGCAGTTCTGGAAGAAGCCGCGCCAGCTTCACGACTGAGCATCCGGCAGGATCCGGTAGGTAGAGTCGACTGTTAGTTGACTGCACTTCGCTCGGATGCAGAAAATCCCGCGCGTTGCGCGTTAGTCGACTAACAGTCGACTCTACCGGGCGGCCGCCGTGGCGGTATCATCGACGGGTCCTCCGTCACCCGGCGATGCCGATGTCCCTTGCCGCCGATGCTGTGCAGTCATCCCCTGATACGCCGACGATCCGCCGCCGCGATGCGGTCGTGCCCGGAAGCTGGCCGGAGGGCACGCTGCCGCTGCTGGCGCGCCTGTACGCTGCACGCGGCGCGCATACCCCGGAGCTGGCGCAGCCGAAGCTGGGCAATCTGCACGCTCCCGAGTTGCTGACCGGCATCGACGATGCGGTGGGCCTGCTGGTCGAGGCCATCGCCAACGACAAGCGCATCCTGGTGGTCGGCGATTTCGATTGCGATGGCGCCACCGCCTGTGCGGTCGGCGTGCGTGGCCTGCGCATGCTCGGCGCACGGCATGTCTTCCACGCCGTGCCGAACCGCATGGTGCATGGCTATGGCCTGTCGCCGTCGCTGGTGGAGGAACTGGCCGAGTTGAAGCCGGACCTGCTGGTCACGGTCGACCATGGCATTGCCTGCCACGCGGGTGTCATTGCGGCCAAGGCACGCGGCTGGCAGGTGCTGGTCACCGACCATCATCTTCCCGGTCCGCAGTTGCCGCCGGCCGATGTCATCGTCGATCCAAACCTGGACGGTGATGCGTTCCCCAGCAAATCGCTGGCCGGCGTCGGCGTGATCTTCTACGTGCTGATGGCATTGCGCCGTCAGATGCGCGAGGCCGGCGTCTTCGCCGATGGCAAGGGCCCGGACCTGACCACGTTGCTGGACCTGGTGGCGGTTGGCACCGTCGCCGATCTGGTGGCGCTGGACCCGAACAACCGTGCGCTGGTCAGCGCGGGCCTGCGTCGGTTGCGTGCAGGGCAGGGCTGCATCGGCCTGCGTGCCCTGATCGAAGCCAGTGGCCGTGACGCCGCGCGACTGACCGCCACCGACATCGGCTTCGCCCTCGGCCCACGCCTGAATGCTGCGGGCCGCCTGGAAGACATGGCGCTGGGCATCGCGCTGCTGCTGACCGAAGACCCGCGCCAGGCGCGCGAGATCGCGCAGACGCTGGAACAGATCAACTCGGAGCGCCGCGCCGTGCAGCAGTCGATGACCGACGACGCCGAGCAGGCGCTGACCCGCGTGGTGCTGGAGATGGCCGGGCAACGTCCGGTCGCGGCCTGCCTGTTCGACGCCGACTGGCACCCGGGCGTGGTGGGGCTGGTCGCGTCGAAGATGAAGGACCGCCTGCATCGCCCGGTGATCGCCTTCGCGCCGTCCGAACCCGGTGCCGACACCCTGCGTGGCTCGGCGCGCTCCATTCCCGGCCTGCATATCCGTGACGCACTGGCATTGGTCGATGCGCGCCATCCGGGCTTGATCGAACGCTTCGGCGGCCACGCCATGGCGGCCGGCCTCAGCCTGCGCCTCGATCACGTCGATGACTTCAAGGCGGCCTTCGTCGCCGTGGTGCTGGAAATGCTCGACCCGGCCGCGCTGCAGCAGCAGGTACTCAGCGACGGCGAACTGGCGGCGGACGAACTCGACCATCGCCACGCCGACGCGCTGCGTCTTGCTGGACCGTGGGGCCAAGGCTTCCCCGAGCCGCTGTTCGACGGCCACTTCGAAGTGGCCAACTGGCGCGTGCTGAAGGAACGCCACCTCAAGCTGGAACTGCGCCTGCCAGGCGTACCCGGCACGATCAACGCGATCCACTTCGGCGGCTGGCACGGGAACGCGCCGGGCCGCCACGTGCATCTCGCCTACCGCCTGGCCTGCGACGACTACCGCGGCGGCAGCGCCATCCAGCTGATCGTCGAGCACAGCCTGCCCGCCTAGGAAAGGGGGGCCAGACGCCAAGGTAGCGCCGGGCCACGCCCGGCGGACGACTTCAGTGTTGGAACGGTAACCCCGTCTGCCATGCTGAAGCGTTGAACCGTCCACGATCCCACTGGAGTCCGGTCATGGTCTTCGCCCGATGCTGCACTGTGTTGTTGCTGGCCCTCGTGGCCTGGCCCGCTGGCGCGCAGTCGCCACGGATCTCCCGGCCGCAGGCCACCACGCCGCTGCTGATCGCGCCGGCCGCCGAACAACCGGTGCAGCTGCAGCGCGCACGCATTGAAGGCGACGTGCAGGCCGGCGTTGCCCAGACCCGGATCACACTGGAATTCCACAACCCGAACCGGCGCGTGCTGGAGGGCGAGCTGCAGTTCCCGCTGGCCGATGGCCAGCAGATCTCCGGCTTCGCCCTGGATATCAACGGCGAGCTGCGCGACGCCGTGCCGGTACCGAAGGACCGCGGCCGCCAGGTGTTCGAGGAGATCGCCCGCCGTGGCGTTGATCCGGGCCTGCTGGAACAGACCGCCGGCAACCAGTTCCGCCTGCGCATCTATCCGCTGCCGGCCGGTGGCAGCCGCCGCGTGCAGTTGGTGATTCGTGAGCCGTTGGCCTTCGCCGGACAAGGCTGGCAGTGGACGCTGCCGCTGCAGTTCGCCGCCGGTGCGGCCTCGGTTGAGCTGAAGCTGCAGGCGCCGGGTGCGACCACTGCGGGTACGGCGCCATTCCGAATCAACGCGGGCCAGTTGTACTGGCAGGGCAAGGGCGCGCAGCTGCCAGCGCAGCTGCAGTGGAGCCTGCCGGCGGCACGTCAGGCACAGGTGCAGGTGGCGCCCTGGCAGGACGGCCACTACCTGCTGGCGCAGCTGCCGGTGCCGGTCAGCCACTCGCCGCGCACGCTGCCCAGCGAGGTCGGGCTGCTGTGGGATGGCTCCGGCTCGGCGGGCCAGCGCGACCGCACGCGTGAGTTCGCCCTGCTGGATCGGTACTTCGCCGCAATGGGTGACGGCACGGTGGCACTGACCGTACTGCGCGACCGCGCCGAACCGGTACGGCGCTTCCGTATCCGCGCAGGCAACTGGAGCGAGCTGCGCGCGGCACTGCAGGCGGTGCGCCCGGACGGTGCCAGCGCGCTGGCCCAGTGGCAGCCGCAGCCGAGTGTGAAGGAATACCTGCTGGTCAGCGATGGCCTGCTGACCTATGGGCCGGAGCAGTTGCCGACGCTGGTACCGGATCAGCGCCTGTTTGCAATCAGCAGCGCCGGTGCCCGCACCGACAGCACCCGACTGCGTGGCTGGAGCGAATCCCATGGCGGTCGCTTCGTCGCGCTGGGCAAGGATGTCGATTCGGCTGCGCGCGAGCTGCTGTCGTCGCCGTTGGACGTGCAGGTCGATGCAGGTCGTGGCGTACAGGACGTGGTGATCGATCGTCGCAGTGAGGCCCAGGGTTGGCTGTGGCTGCACGCACGACTGGCAGCCGATGGCGTGCCGATGCGGGTGCGCGTGGGTGGCGGCGAATGGCAGGCGCTGCCCGCCACGCAGAAGAGCAACGACGGAGAACTGCTGGCGGGCTTGTGGGCGCAGGCGCGCCTGCAGCAGCTGGCCGCCGACCGCCGTGGCAACCGCGAGGCGATGCAGCGCCTGTCGCAGCAGTTTGGCCTGGTGGGGCCGGATACCTCGCTGATCGTGCTGGAGACCCTGGAGGACTACCTGCGCTATGCGATCCGTCCGTCTGGCACGCTTCGCACCGAATACGATGCACGATTCGCAGTGCAGGTGGCGGATCGCGCCGCGGCAGATCGCCAGCGCCTGGATGAAGTGGCGGCACGCTGGAAGGAACGCCTGCAGTGGTGGGACCGCAGCTGGCCGAAGGGAAGGCCGCCGCAGCCGAATGGCGGGGCACTGGAAGTGGCCTCCGCGGACTACGCGATGGAATCGGCGCCGGTAGCGATGCTCGCCGCGCCGGCCCCTGCGGCACCGATGGCTGCCGCCGAGCAGCGCATGGAAGCCAGCAGCGCGCGTGCACGTCGCTCAGCGCCTGCATCGAACAAGGCCCTGGATTCAATCACGGTCACGGGTGGCCGTGTCGCTGCGCCCGCTGCCGCCAACGAGGGCGAGCTCGGCATCCAGCTGGCGGCGTGGCAGCCGGACTCGGCCATCGCCCGGCGCCTGCGCCAGGGCCCGGCGTCGCAACTGTATGACCGCTATCTGGCCGAGCGCGATGCCCATGCCGACAGCAGCGCATTCTTCCTCGACGTGGCTGACCTGCTGCTGGAGCAGGGCCAACGCGACCTGGCGCTGCGCGTGTTGTCGAACCTGGCCGAGATGGACCTGGACAATCGCCACCTGCTGCGCGTGCTCGGCTATCGGCTGATGCAGGCCGATGCGCCCGCGCTGGCGGTGCCGGTGTTCGAGCAGGTGCTGGCCATGGGCCAGGAAGAACCGCAGAGCTTCCGCGACCTGGGCCTGGCACTGGCAGCGGCCGGCAAGCCGCAGCAGGCGCTGGTGCCGCTGTACCAGGTGGTCGTGCGCCCGTGGGACAGCCGTTTCGATGGCATCGCCCTGATCGCACTGGATGAGCTGACCAACCTGGTGGCGCGTAGCACCCCCCGGCTGGATACCTCGGCCATCGACCCACGCCTGCTGCAGGCGATGCCGCTGGACCTGCGCGTGGTGCTGTCGTGGGATGCCGACAACAGCGACATGGACCTGTGGGTGACCGACCCGAACGGCGAGCGCGCTTACTACGGCAACCGCCTGACCTACCAGGGCGGGCAGATGTCGCAGGACTTCACCGGCGGCTATGGTCCCGAGCAGTTCTCGCTGCGCAACGCCAAGCCGGGCAGGTACAAGGTGGAGGCGAACTACTTCGGCAGCCGCCAGCAGCTGGTGACCGGGGCGACGACACTGATGCTGCGCCTGACCACCCACTGGGGCACGCCGAAGCAGAAGGACCAGATGGTCACGATGCGGTTGAAGGATCGCGCCGAAACCGTGCTGGTGGGCGAGTTCGAGGTGAAGTAGTGCCACGCCATGCGTGGCTGTCCGAGCCCTGATCCTGTAGAGCCGAGCCCATGCTCGGCTCACTGTGGAAGCGGGCGAGCATGGGCGCAATCGTTGAGGACAGCGGATCATCGGTTCATGGGTGGGTCGCGCCGAGCCCATGCGCCGCGCATGGCTGGAGCAGCCGAGCATGGGCTTGGCTCTACATCAGTATGATGCTCGCTGGGCCGTTTCGGATCGGCCTTCAGGCCGAACAGGGGCCGCAGCCAGCGGGAGCGTCGGATCAGCAGTTCGTGGATCAGCATGCAGCCGCCGACGGTGCCGCCCAGCAGTAGCGACGGCTCCAGCCAAGGACCCAGTTGCAACGGCTTGAGCCAGAACAGCAGGGCAATGATCAGGCTCTGGTGCAGCATGTACCAGGGATAGATTGCCTCGGTGCAGTACGGCAGCCAGCCGAACGGGCGGTCGAGGAAGACCTTGCCCCAGCCGAGGATGGCCAGCAGCGCGCTCCAGACATACACCGACTGGCTGGTCCTGCCCTGCAGGTCCCAGAACGTTTCAGGCCATTGCCGCAGCGAGGAGTCAGCCGGCAGGACCTGGCCGAGGATGCGCAACCCCAGATACCAGCCGACCGCCGCCAGCGCCAGCCACAGCGTGGTGCGGCGCAGGGAGACCACGCGCTGCCAGAACAACGGCTCGCGACCGAGCAGGTAGCCGGCCAGGAACACTGTCGCGTACTTCGCGTGCTGGTACCAGTCGCCAAGCAGGGCATTGGTGGACGGATAGATCGGCTCCAGCCAGATCACCCAGGCCAGCAGCAGCGCAGACGGAATTCCGATCAGCAGTATCGGCGAGGCGGCGCAGAACGCGATCGCACGGCGAACCACGGCCGTTCCCAGCAATGGCATCAACAGGGCCAGGGCCAGCGTGTAGTTCCACAGATAGGCCAGGTACCACAGGTGGTTCCAGGTGATGCCGTATTGCCAGCCGGCGAAGCTGCCTTCCGGCCACGGCCGCACCTGCCAGTAGCGCAACAGGAAGTGGCCGAAGCCGGGTGCCACGTGGCCGTTGGCCACGCCTTCGCAGTAGGGCTGGATCGGCACGATCACGAACATGCCGAACAGCAATGGCAGCAGCAGCCGCCACGTGCGCAGGCCGGCAAAGCGCAGCAGCTTTCCTTCCGGTCGCATCATCGCGATGGCGATGCCCGAGATCAGGAACAGCAGCGACATCCGCCAGCGGTTGATGAACAGCATCGGCCACTGCAGCCATTCGGCGGTATGCAGGCTCTTGAGGTGGAAACCCCAGTCATCCACGTAGGCCATGCTGGTGTGGTAGAGGATCAGCAGCGCGAAGGCGAACACGCGCAGGGCGTCGATGTCGTGGCGTCGGGTCATGGTGGTGGTGTGCCGGAGAGTCGAGCCAAGGTGACGCCGCCCGGTCCGTGCAGCGACTGCCAAGGGGCCGCCGGAACCCGCCCAGTGACCAATGGCGGGGGTGGTGGGACCAATGGAGGCGCTACTCTCGGTCCCTTGGGGCACGCTGGAGCACTGCAACCACATGGACGCCACAATGACCCAGGGCCGACCACCGCGCTGGCGCACCACCATCCGTCTGCTGGTCTGGGCAGCGATCCTGTCGGCCTCGGCGGTGACCAATGCGCTGGTTGAGGTGATGGACGCCACGCGGCGGGGCAGCGATCTCGGCCTGTGGGAGCCGATGATCTGGGAATTCAGCAGCCTCGCCCTGATCCTGTTGACCCTGCCGCTGCTGTGGTGGGGCTGCGAGCGCTGGCCGCTGCATGCCGATACCTGGAAGCAGCGGTTGCCGCTGTACCTGCTGGCCAGCGTGGGCTGGTCGTTTCTGCACGTGGTGGGGATGATGGTGCTGCGGCACCTGGCCTATGCATCGCTGGGCTACCGCTATCAGGACGATGCGGGATGGCTGGAGCGTTTTGCCTACGAATACCTGAAGGATGTCCGCACGTTCGCGATGTTCGTGGCACTGGAGCACTTCACCAGCTGGTTCGGGCGGCGCAGGCAGGGCGAGGCGAGCCTGTTGGCCGAGCCCGATGTAGGCCCGCCCGTGGAACCGGTCGAGCGCCCGCAGCACTTCCTGGTGCGCAAACTGGGCAAGGAGTTCCTGGTCGCCACCGCAGACGTGGAGTACGCCCAGGCGGCGGGGAACTACGTGAACCTGCGGGTACGTGGACATGACTATCCGCTGCGGATCACCATGGCGGTGCTGGAACAGCGTTTGGATCCCGCGTTGTTTCTGCGCCCGCACCGCAGCTGGCTGATCCATCGCGGGCAGCTGCGCTCGATCGAGCCGCTGGACGGCGGCGAGGCCCTGTTGCACATGGCCGACGGGGCCAAGGTGCCGTGCAGCCGGCGACAGCTGCCGGTGCTGCGGCAGGCGCTGGGGGGGGCGGGCGCGGGTTAGTCGACTATCGCGCGCAGCGCGGGCTTCGCCGCAACCTGAATGAAAGGCAGTCGACTGACAGTCGACTCTACCAACGGCCGGGTTGAAGCACAGCAGGATACCCGGGTCCCTCATTCCGGGCACCCCCGGCCTGCGCTATCATTACCAGTCATCTTTTGAATGCATAACCGCCGACATGATCGAACTGAATCCTGTCCGCCAGCGCATCACCGATCTGACCGATCGCGTGCTGTCGCTTCGGGGGTATCTTTGACTACGACGCCAAGAAAGAGCGTCTTGAAGAAGTAACGCGGGAGCTGGAAAGCCCCGACGTCTGGAACAACGCCGAGTACGCACAGAACCTGGGCCGCGAGCGTTCCAGCCTGGAAAAGACCGTGGGCGGCATCGCCTCGGTGCTGGATGGCCTGAACGACGCGACCGAACTGCTGGAGCTGGCCGAGTCCGAGCAGGACGAGGACACCGCACTGGCCGTGGTTGCCGACCTGGACAAGCACCAGGCGCACGTGGAGAAGCTGGAGTTCCAGCGCATGTTCTCCGGCGAGATGGACAATGCGGCGGCGTTCGTCGACATCCAGGCCGGTGCCGGTGGTACCGAAGCCCAGGACTGGGCCGAGATCCTACTGCGCATGTACCTGCGCTGGTGTGAATCGCGCGGCTGGAAGACCGAGCTGATGGAAGTCTCCGGTGGTGACGTCGCCGGCATCAAGTCGGCCACGCTGCGCGTGGAAGGCGACTATGCCTATGGCTGGCTGAAGACCGAGACCGGCGTGCACCGCCTGGTGCGCAAGTCGCCGTTCGACTCGGACAACCGCCGCCACACCAGCTTCACCTCGGTGTTCGTGTCGCCGGAAATCGATGACAACATCGACATCACCATCAACCCGGCCGACCTGCGTACCGACGTGTACCGTTCGTCCGGTGCCGGTGGCCAGCACGTGAACAAGACCGAGTCGGCGGTGCGTATCACCCACATCCCGACCAACATCGTCGTGGCGTGCCAGACCGGCCGCAGCCAGCACCAGAACCGCGACAACGCGATGAAGATGCTGGCCGCCAAGCTTTACGAGCTTGAGATCCAGAAGCGCAATGCCGAGAAGGACGCGGTGGAAGCCACCAAGTCCGACATCGGCTGGGGCAGCCAGATCCGCAACTACGTGCTGGACCAGAGCCGCATCAAGGACCTGCGTACCGGCATCGAACGTTCGGACACGCAGAAGGTGCTCGACGGCGACCTGGACGAGTTCGTCGAGGCCAGCCTGAAGGCCGGCCTGGCCGTGGGTTCCAAGCGCGTCGATGCCTGATCGACGCGCCTGCGCGGATATCGTCACCCTCGTGCGCGACGCCGAGGGTGGCCGATCACGCTTCCGGTAGAGCCGAGCCCATGCTCGGCTGCTGTTGGCGCAGTAGCAGATGCGTCGAGCATGGCTCGACGCTACATAGGGCAGGACGGGCCGATGATGCGCAGCGAAAGTGAACGCAAGGAACTCGGCGGCTTCCTCAAGGCCTGCCGCGCCCGTGTCGACCCTGCCACGCTCGGCCTGCCGGCCGGGCGCCGGCGGACCCCGGGACTGAAGCGCGAGGAAGTCGCCCTGGCCATCGGGGTCAGCGTCAGCTGGTACACCTGGATCGAGCAGGGCCGTGAAGTGCGCGCCTCGCCCGAGGTGCTGGAGCGGCTGGCGCAGGTGCTGCGCATGAGCGATGACGAGCGCGCCTATGCGTTCGCGCTGTCCGGTTACGGCGTGCCGCTGGAATCACCGGACGAGAGCGTGACCGACGGCCTGCGCCAGCTGGTGGAGGCGATGCAGCCGATCCCGGCGTATGTGCGCAATACCCGTTTCGACATCCTGGCCTGGAACCCGGCCATCGCCGACCTGTTCGTGGACTACAGCCAGCTGGCACCGCATGAGCGCAACACGCTGCGGCTGATGTTCCTGTACCCGCCGTACCGCACGCTGATCCTCAACTGGGAAGAAATGACCCGCGGCCTGCTGGCCGGCTTCCGCGCGGCGATGGCACAGGCGCCGGACAAGGCGCCGTTCCTGGCGCTGGTGGAGGATATCGCGGCGCATAGTGAGGAGTTCCGCCAGTGGTGGCCGGAGCACGACGTGCGGCGGTTCGATGAAGGTGCGAAGAAGTTGAACCATCCCACGCGTGGGTTGCTGGACCTGCAGTACGTGGCGCTGGTACCGGAGAGCCGGCACGATTTGTCACTGGTGACCTACCTGCCGCGGAAGTAGGGGGTGTTCGGCAGGGCTTGCAGCCCTGCACCTGCTCAATGCAACGGCCAAAGCCAGAGCCAGAGCTGGATTCCGTGGTTTGGCGGGGGGGGGGGGGGGGGGGGGGGGGGGGGGGGCGCCCCCCCCCCCCCCCCCGGGGGGGGGGGGGGGGGCGCCCCCCCCCCCCCCCCCCGCCCCCCCCCCCCCCCCCCCCCCCCCCCACCTCTGACAGATTCCGG
>NZ_JASJSI010000085.1:0-18451 GCF_030237085.1 Stenotrophomonas maltophilia group sp. Smal32 | reverse complement strand
GGATGGCGCCATCGAGCCCCCATGGGTGAGGGCGCTTTGCTTGCGAAGCACTGCTTCGCAAGCGCCCGAACGCACAGCCGCCAGCGGCTGGGCCGGACCCCGGAGGGGGGTTTACGGCGTGTCCTGCCGGCCCAGCCACTTACTGACAATCCAGCGCCGACCAACCGCTGTTGCTGTTGCTGTTGCTGTTGCTGTTGCTGTTGCTTCAAAAGCCTGCCGCAGGCAGCGCCGCAGCCGCCGCTGCACGGAAACCTGAATACGTTCGGACACGACACCTCAATCCCCCGCCCCAGCGGCCGATAACGGGGTTGTCACGGCGTATCCCGCCGCTGACCGGCTCGGCGCCGCCCGCCCGTTTCGACCTGGTCCTGCTCGATGAATCTCCTGCATCGCTGGCAACACTACTTCAGCAATCTCTCCGTCCGGCGCAAGCTCAACCTGCTGACGCTGCTCATCGCGCTCGGCGTGATCGCGCTCTCGGTGATCGCCGCCCGCATGCAGTACCTGGACCTCACCGAGACCCGCAAGACCGCACTGAAGACCCAGGTCGAACTCAGCTACGGCATCCTGCAGCACTACCATCGCCTGGCCGGCACCGGCGAGCTCAGCGAGGACGCCGCCAAGGGCGCCGCGCTGCAGGCGCTGGAATCGATGCGTGCCGAGAACGATACGTACTACTTCAACATCTACGACACCGGCTACCGCCTGCTGATGCACCCGTTCCGGAAGGACCTGGTCGGCAAGGACATGAAGGACTTCCGCACCGACGACGGCGTGCGCATCTATTACGACCAGGTCGAAGCGGCCAGGGCCGGCGGCGGCTTCGTCAACTATCGCTGGGCCAAGCCTGGCAGCAAGGGCGAGGTCGAGAAGGTCGCCTACGCCGGCCTGTTCGCGCCCTGGAACTGGGTGGTCAGCAGCGGCGTCTACATGGACGACGTGCAGCAGCAGGCGCTGGTGTTCACCGCCATCATGGCAGTCTCCGGTGGCGTCCTGGTGTTGATCGTCCTCGCCCTGAGCTGGGTCATCGGCAACCGCATCGCGCGCCCACTGAAGCAGGCCACCGCCATCGCCGAAGGCATTGCCAATGGCAAGCTGGACAGCCACATCGGTCCGCAGGCGCATGACGAACCCGGCCGCCTGCTGGAGGCCATGTCCGGCATGCAGCAGCAGCTGCACGCGGTGATCGGCGGCCAGCGCGAAATGGCCCGCCGTCACGATGCCGGCGAACTGAGCTACCGCATCGACGCCAGTGTCTTCCCCGGCGAGTATGGGTTGATGGTGCAGGAGACCAATACCCTGGTCGGCAGCCACGTGCAGACCCTGCATGACGTGCTGGACGTGGTACAGCAGTATGCGGTCGGCGACCTGAGCCGCGACATCGCCCGCTACCCCGGCGAAAAGGCGGCGATGACCACCACCGTCGACACCGTCAAGGCCAACCTCGGCCGCATCAACGCCGAAATCAAGCAACTGGCCAGTGCCGCCGCTGCCGGCGACTTCAGCCGTCGTGGCGACGCGCAGCGCTTCGATCACGATTTCCGCCTGATGCTGGAAAACCTCAACGCGATGATGGCGGTCAGCGATGACAACCTCGGCAAGCTCTCGCAGCTGCTGTCGGCGATTGCCGAAGGTGACCTGACCGCGCGCATGCACGGCGATTACCAGGGCGTGTTCGCCCGCATGCGCGACGACGCCAACACCACCGTTGCGCAGCTGACCCAGATCGTCGGCCAGATCCAGGCCAGCGCCTCCAGCATCACCCTGGCCGCCGGCGAGATCGCCTCCGGCAACAGCGACCTGTCGCGCCGCACCGAGCAGCAGGCCGCCAACCTGGAAGAAACCGCTGCCTCGATGGAGGAGCTGACCTCCACCGTGCGCCAGAACGCCGAACACGCGCGCCAGGCCAACCAGCTCGCCATCGGTGCGCATGGTGTCGCCTCGCAGGGTGGCGACGTGGTCGGCCAGGTGGTCACCACCATGTCGGCCATCGAAGCCTCGTCGAAGAAGATTGCCGAGATCATCTCGGTCATCGACGGCATCGCGTTCCAGACCAACATCCTGGCGTTAAACGCCGCGGTGGAAGCCGCCCGCGCCGGTGAACAGGGCCGTGGCTTCGCGGTGGTTGCCAGCGAGGTGCGCACCCTCGCCCAGCGCTCTGCCGCCGCCGCCAAGGAGATCAAGGGCCTGATCGACGATTCGGTCGGCAAGGTCGCCGAGGGCTCCAGCCTTGTGCACCAGGCCGGCAGCACCATGGGCGAGATCGTCGCCTCGGTCCAGCGCGTCACCGACATCATGGCCGAGATCTCCGCCGCGTCGCAGGAACAGAGCGCTGGTATCGAGCAGGTCAACCAGACTGTGGTGCAGATGGACGAAACCACCCAGCAGAACGCCGCGCTGGTGGAGGAAGCCACGGCCGCCGCACGTGCGATGGAAGACCAGGCCGCGCAGCTGGCCGACGCCGTGGCGATCTTCCGCCTCGACAACCAGGTTTCCGCCGCAGTGAAGGCTGTGGCGGAACGCGTGGAACCGGCGCGCGTCACCACCGTGGCCCGTCCGCAGCCGACCAGCACGCCCGCGCCGGTCCGCCGCAGCAGCAACGCCAGTACCTTCGTGGCCAGCGACAGCGACTGGCAGGAATTCTGAGACCCACCCGCGGTGGCTTCGGCCACCGCCCTCGCCGATGGACACGTCCCCCGTGCAAAGTCCCACTCCCATCGTCACCGGCCCGCGCGAATTCGAGTTCGCCGACCGTGATTTCCGCCGCGTCTGCGACCTGATCTATCAGCGCGTGGGCATCGCCCTGGCGCCGGCAAAGCGCGACATGGTGTATGGCCGCCTGTCGCGCCGCCTGCGCACGCTGGGCATGCGCAGCTTCCAGCAGTACCTGGACCATCTGGAACAGGAAGACGGCGATGAGTGGCAGGCGTTCACCAACGCGCTGACCACCAACCTGACCTCGTTCTTCCGTGAGCCGCACCACTTCGACAAGCTGCGCGAAGAGCTGCAGCAACGCTCGAACCGCACGCCACTGCTGCTGTGGTCGTGTGCCGCATCCACCGGTGAAGAGCCCTACTCGATGGCGATCACCGCCTGTGAGGCCTTTGGCACGCTGAAGCCACCGGTTCGCATCGTGGCCACCGACGTCGATACCCAGGTGCTGGCCACCGCCGGCCGCGGCGTCTACAACATCGACCGGGTCGCCAACCTCGACCCGGACCTGCGCCGCCGCTACTTCCAGCGCGGCAGCGGTCCCAACGAGGGCCAGTGCCGCGTGCTGCCGGCGCTGCGCGAGCTGATCGAGTTCCGGCCGCTGAACCTGCTCGCCCCGCGCTACGACGTCGGCGGCCCGTTCGACGCCCTGTTCTGCCGCAACGTGATGATCTATTTCGACAAGCCGACCCAGCGCGCCATCCTCGGCCGCCTGGTGCAGCACCTGGCCGACGATGGCCTGCTCTATACCGGGCACTCGGAGAACTACCTGCACGCCGCCGACCTGATCCAGCCCTGCGGCCGCACCCTGTACCGCCGCGCGGCAAAGGCCGGCGCATGAACGCCTCGCTGCGTACCGACGATGTGATGCGCTACCAGGACGCGCGCTTCAAGACCATCGCCGCCAAACTGCTGCCCACCCAGTACCTGGTGGTCGATGACACCACCGCGCTGACCACCACGCTGGGTTCCTGCGTGGCCGCCTGCCTGCGCGACCCGGTGTTGAAGATCGGCGGCATGAACCACTTCCTGCTGCCCGAGGGCAATGCCGGCGACGGCGCGCCCGCGCGCTACGGCAGCTACGCGATGGAACTGCTGATCAACGACATGCTCAAGCGCGGCGCGCACCGCAAGCGCATCGAAGCCAAGGTGTTCGGCGGCGCCAACGTGCTCAAGGGCTTCACCAGCAATCCGGTCGGCACCCGCAACGCCGAGTTCGTGCGCCAGTACCTGCAGGCCGAGCACATCCCGATCATCGCCGAGGACCTGTGCGGCATCCATCCGCGCAAGATCTGGTTCTTTGCCGATACCGGCCGCGTGGTGGTACAGCGCCTGCCGCATGCCCACGAAGCCGAGGTGGCTGCGACCGAATCGGCGGTGCGTGCGCGCCTGTCCAAGGCCCCGGTCACTGGTGGCGTGGAGCTGTTCGAATGACCCTGACCGGCAACGCCCCCTGCCGGGTCCTGATCGTCGACGACTCCGCCGTCGTGCGCCAGATGCTCACGGAAATCCTGTCCAGCGATCCGTCCATCGACGTGGTCGGCACCGCCGCCGACCCGCTGCTGGCGCGCGAGAAGATCAAGCGCCTGGCCCCGGATGTGATCACGCTGGACGTGGAAATGCCGCGCATGGACGGGCTGGCGTTTCTGGAAAACCTGATGCGCCTGCATCCGCTGCCGGTGGTGATGATCTCCTCGCTGACCGAGCGTGGCGCCGACACCACGCTGCAGGCGCTGGCACTTGGCGCGGTGGACTTCGTCTCCAAGCCCAAGCTGGACGTCGCGCGCGGCCTGCAGGGATACGCCGACGAGATCATCGCCAAGGTCAAGATGGCCGCGCGCTCGCGGGTGCGCCCGCTGGTGCGTGCCAGTGCCCCCAAGCTCACGCTGGAAGCAGCGCCTGCAATGCGTGCTGCCGCGCCGCAGTTCCGTACCACCGATCGGCTGATCGCGATCGGCTCATCGGCCGGTGGCACCGAAGCGCTGCGTGTGGTGCTGGAAGGCATGCCGGCCGACGCGCCCGCCGTGGTGATGACCCAGCACCTTCCGGCCAGCTTCAGCAGTGCCTTCGCCGAACGCCTGGACCGCCATTCGGCGATGGCCGTGCGCGAGGCCAGCGATGGTGAGGCGGTGCTGCCCGGCCACGCCTACCTGCCACCGGGGGGCAAGCACCTGCGGATCATCCGCGACGGTGCCCGCTGGCGCTGCCGCATCGACGACGGCCCGGCGGTGAACCGGCACAAGCCCGCGGTGGACGTGCTGTTCCGTTCGGTGGCGCAGGCCGCCGGTGGCAATGCCATTGGCGCCATCCTCACCGGCATGGGCGATGACGGCGCACGCGGCCTGCTGGAAATGCGCCAGGCCGGCGCACCCACCCTGGTGCAGGACGAAGCCACCAGCGTGGTCTGGGGCATGCCGGGTTCGGCGTTCAAGCTGGGCGCGGCCGAAGAACAAGTGCCGCTGGAGCGGATTGCCGAACGGTTGCTGGCGCTGGCGCGTTGCTAGAATGGATTCATCCTGGAAATTCTCCGCTACGAAAAGGAACACGAATTGTTCAATTTGATAAGGGATTACGAGAGAATTGTCTCACTTCAGGCGGACAAACGAGTCGAACTAGGCACGCAAGGCGCTTGCAGATACTGCAGGAAATCTGGATCCGATGTCACATTCAGATCCGCTGCCCACGCACTCCCAGAGCTTATTGGGAACAAGCACCTCTATTCGCTGGACGAATGTGATTCCTGCAATGCGTACTTCGACAGAAATCTTGAGAACGACCTTGCGAACTTTCTTGGCATCCTGCGCACTACCACTGCCATAAAAGGGAAGAAAGGGGTCCCAGGATTCAAGTCCAAGGACGGACAGAGGGTTGAGCGTGTCAACGACTGCCTGATAGTGATCGAGCATCACAACTCTGAGCTTGTCTCTGAGAATGCAGCTACAGAATCTATTACTCTGCAAACAAGGACGAATCCGTACAGACCTACCCGCGTTTTCAAATGCCTTGCCAAAATGGCAATCTCGGTACTCCCGGAGCAAGAAGTGAAGCGTCATCTGCGTTGTATTGACTGGATTCGAGGCGCTACGACATCGGCGCCGCCCCATCCACGCACGCTTGTATCGAAGGTGACGATGCTCTCCGGACATATTCCTTTCCCGCACCCATCTATCTCAATCTGGAAGCGGAAACAAAAGAGCAACGCGCGCCCGCGAATAATAGCCATTCTGTGCTTTCAGAACTTCGTATTCGAGTTCTGCCTTCCACTTTCAAAGAAGTCTTCTCCCGCTGAAGAAAGCAATTTTTCCTTTCCCGATCTTGGGTTGCCGTGGAACCTCCTTTCCGGTGAAGGCAACGCGTCGGCATCGCTAGTCGATCTATCAGAACGGGACAAGGTCGTTACAGACCGGATAGCGCATCTAAAGCTGAAACAACCATGGGAGCAGATCGAGCCGGATGAAATTCCAGCCGAGCTAAAAGAGCACCTGAAAAAGCTCGATATTTCGATAGGACCACCAAACTAGACTAAGCGCTCCTCCCTGCTCAGTCAATTTTGCCCGTTCGCAATGTCTGCAAACGTACACCTTCTGGATCTCAACAGATTACTAGAAACGGGGATTTACCGCAGCCGACTGCCGCCACGCAATGTCCACGGCGACGTCAATTCTCTAAGCGGAATCCTCCACTACAAACCGGCACATCTAGCCTGATCACCGGCGTGAGCGCGCAAAAACTCTATTTCTACTGCCGCTTCATATCTTGGGATTTGGAAGTGGCAGGAAGGACGTAGTCGCGAGCGCCATTCGTCTCCCTGCTCGCGTTTCTGTTACAGCCGCCTGCGATACCAGAGGAGGCCTCGTTCATTTCAAAGCCCAACAAGGCGAGAACTTCGTCACGCTGATGTTGGCTGGGCTTGAGGACTTTGGCGCCTTCAACTGAAGCTGGAAGGGGCCGTCGAACCCTGCGCTTCCGAACCTGCATCGCCATTACTAAATCGAACTTGATCTCGCGCGCCGCCAGGCCTCTCCCGCCCGCTCAAGTGCGACGACCTGCCGCCGCTGGAAATGGACGGATAAGGAGATCGCAGCATTATGCTGATTGGCGGCCGCCGACTGCAGGTCTGCGCGGGTTGGATCATCCAGCAGCAAAGCCACCGTTCACAGGATAGTGCCGGCGGCTCGCCGGCACTCCCGTATATGCCCTTCTGAAAAAAAACCTAGCTCTCATCAGCGATTTTTCGCTTGAACGGGCTGCCGGCCAGCCGCCGGAAGCAACCGCCTTGGCCTTACTTAGTCTTGCCGGCCGCCGCCAATTAAAGCAACAAGAAAACCCATTATCCATTCAGGAACTGGCACGTTGAACAGCATCCTCAAGCCACCGAAGCGCCCGGCGATAGTAGGCTAAATCAGCACCATCCACATCTTTCGCATGAGCATCAGGTCGGTCATTTACCACTGCAGAGTTATCTTTGAGCTGCCGAAGATCGATAAATATTGGAGAAAAAAGGGACCACTCTTTTTCGATCAAACGGATCAATTCAGTCCAAAGCAGCTTCTCAATCAGATCATCCGGCGGCAGGTGCTGAAGCTTCTCCACGCGAGATTTTTCAATGCCGCGAATTATGCGCGCAGAAGGAACACCCTTAGACTTATCCTGGAGGTATGAAAACTTGATGAAATTGAGAGTCAAAGCCCGCATCTTTCGTTCAAGCTTGTTCCTGCTCGCATTTACCTGCGCCAGCTCATCCGCCCAGTCATCAATATTATATCTCAAGGGCTGGGAACTTACCGGAAGGATATCAGCGACACCAGATCCCCCCTGATTCTTAAGCTCATAGAGCTTAAGTCCCTCTTCGATCATAATGCTGGCAAGCCTGACCTCACCACGAACCTCCTGAAATATCCCATACCTCAATAGCGTCGAAGCCATTGGATCCGTCTTTTTGGGAGTGCTTCCTTGGAGAACTTCTCGAGCAGCGGAATAGACCTCAGGATGCACCCTAAATAGATGATTTATCGCCACTTCGGCAATTGCTGCACCCTCGACCTCAACAAATTCTGTAACCAGCCGCTCAGCCGTTTCACGCGGAATTGCGCAAGGCCTATCTCTAATATCAATATGCCGGTGAATGTAAGAGCAAGCCTTTCTTGTCCAGTAAGGCATATTCCCGCAAGCATTCCCAATCCATTCAGCTGTCGCTTCATCGAAAGAAAGTCCAGCCACTTTCGAGATGGCTCGGATCATTCCAGCGCTAGCACTAGAGGCCAAGGGAGATAGATACTCCTCAGGAATAAATGCAAGGACTGCATTCTCCACGCCATTTACAGATTCAACCTTAAACCACTTACTTGATACACCACAAACAAACAGCGAAATCTTTCGATCCCGACGCGCCCCCTCTTGAACCACAGCGCGCAAATTTCTCCAGAAGGGGTTAAATTCCTTTGACCACGCATCCCTTGCCGTCGGACTTCCAGGAGTAATGTAATCGACCTCATCAAAGAAGATAATGACAGTTGCGCTAGATGAATCGATAGCCTCGTTAAGTTTTCCTCTTGCATCGCTGAGGCGAATGGGTCGACCCTTCACGCGTCCGACTTCAACATAGCGCGCGCCATCCCGAGTGGCGGATCCTATCGCGTCCGCAATTGAGTGAAGCAACCTGCCAGAATCTTGGCTCCAGATTTCATCCTTCGAGCAATCCACCATCACGCATAGGCAATCATGGTGCGATCTGGCTTCATGAAGTATTCGATTTAGAATGGAAGTCTTGCCAATCTTTCTAATTCCAAGCGATGAACGAATCTGCCCACCGCGCAACTGGCGGGCAATATCCAGAGCCTCAGTGCGTCTGCCGAAGAATCTTGCATCGTCCGAAACTGGACCGGTTACATCGAAAGGGTCATTTGAGAAAAAATCCTGAAGCAGATCTCTTTCAAAAGAATCTGAGTCACTCGAAATATCACGAGAAGAAAGCGGAAGGATAGCCAGCCCCTGTTCTCGACCCCAATTCTTAAGCTTTCTGTTCCCATCGGGATCGGCATGGACCACTATTGCAAGCGATCCCTCGAGGCGCCCCTGCGACTCGAGCAACTGGGCCTTGAGGGCCTGAATAGTACGCTGCTGTTGATCTTGAAAATTTGTCACTATGACAATTACTTCTCGATCAGTAGAGAATATTTTTGAAAGGCGCTTATTGGGCTTTACAAAAATGACGCCGTAGACGCCATGCTCGTATTCGAACTTAGACAGGGGCTTTGTCATAGTCATAAGACCATTACTAATGCGCTCAAAGCTTTGCGCAAGATCTGCAATCTCTTGGTGCGGCGACTGTCTGACCATTGTGCTCTAGAATTCCGTTTCACGTGTGTGAATGCATACTATACGGAAATTGTGACCGCGGCAAAAATCTCGACTCATGCGCGGTGTTTTCTGTTTGCCCGTCAGCGGCCGGCACATTCATGCATATTCCACGCACAAAAAACCCCCGGCTTTCACCGGGGGTTCTTCGTTTCAACGCACTGCCGGCCAGCGGCCGGCACTACCCTCAGGCAGCGACCGTCTTGGCCACGTCCTGATATTCCTCGATCTGGTCGAAGTTCATGTAGCGGTAGATCTCCGCACCATTGGCGTTGATCACGCCGATGTCCGCCATGTACTCCTCCTTGGTCGGGATGCGGCCCAGGCGCGAGCAGATCGCCGCCAGTTCGGCCGAACCCAGGTACACGTTGGTGTTGCGGCCCAGGCGGTTCGGGAAGTTGCGGGTCGAGGTCGACATCGCGGTGGAACCTTCGCGGATCTGCGCCTGGTTGCCCATGCACAGCGAGCAGCCCGGCATTTCCATGCGTGCGCCGGTGGCGCCGAAGGTGCCGTACACGCCTTCCTTGGTCAGCTCCGAGGCATCCATCTTGGTCGGCGGGGCCACCCACAGGCGGGTCGGCAGGTCACGCTTGCCTTCCAGCAACTTCGCAGCGGCGCGGAAATGACCGATGTTGGTCATGCACGAACCGATGAACACTTCGTCGATCTTGGCGCCGGCGACTTCGGACAGGGTCTTCACGTCGTCCGGGTCGTTCGGGCAGGCCACGATCGGCTCGTGGATGTCGGCCAGGTCGATCTCGATGACGGCAGCGTATTCGGCGTCGGCATCCGGCTCCAGCAGCTGCGGGTTGGCCAGCCACGCTTCCATCTTCTCGATACGACGCTGCAGCGAGCGCGGATCCTGGTAACCCTCGGCAATCATCCACTTCAGCAGGGTGATGTTGCTGGTCAGGTACTCGATGATCGGTTCCTTGTTCAGGCGCACCGAGCAACCGGCGGCCGAACGCTCGGCCGAGGCGTCGGACAGCTCGAACGCCTGCTCGACCTTCAGCTCCGGCAGGCCTTCGATTTCCAGGATGCGGCCGGAGAAGATGTTCTTCTTGCCAGCCTTGGCCACGGTCAGCAGACCCGACTTGATCGCGTACAGCGGGATCGCGTTGACCAGGTCACGCAGGGTCACGCCCGGCTGCATCTTGCCCTTGAAGCGCACCAGCACCGATTCCGGCATGTCCAGCGGCATGACGCCGGTGGCCGCAGCGAAGGCGACCAGGCCCGAGCCGGCCGGGAACGAAATGCCCACCGGGAAACGGGTGTGCGAGTCACCACCAGTACCGACGGTGTCCGGCAGCAGCATGCGGTTGAGCCAGCTGTGGATCACGCCGTCGCCCGGGCGCAGCGAAACGCCGCCACGGGTGGAGATGAACTCCGGCAGGGTGTGGTGGGTCTTGACGTCCACCGGCTTCGGGTAAGCGGCGGTGTGGCAGAACGACTGCATCACCAGGTCGGCCGAGAAGCCCAGGCAGGCCAGGTCCTTCAGCTCGTCACGGGTCATCGGGCCGGTGGTGTCCTGCGAGCCGACCGAAGTCATCTTCGGTTCGCAGTAGGTGCCCGGGCGCATGCCCTGGCCTTCCGGCAGGCCACAGGCGCGGCCGACCATCTTCTGCGCCAGCGAGAAGCCCTTGCCGTTGTCGGCCGGCTGCACCGGCAGGCGGAACAGGTCGGTCGGGGCCAGGCCCAGCGCCTCACGCGCCTTGCCGGTCAGGCCACGGCCGATGATCAGCGGAATGCGGCCACCGGCGCGCACTTCGTCGAACAGCACGTCGGACTTGACCTGGAACTCGGCGATCACTTCACCGTTCTTCAGCGCCTTGCCTTCGTACGGACGCAGCTCGACCACATCGCCGTGCTCCATCTTCGACACGTCCAGCTCGATCGGCAGTGCGCCGGCATCTTCCATGGTGTTGTAGAAGATCGGGGCGATCTTCGAACCCAGGCAGACGCCACCGGCGCGCTTGTTCGGAATGAACGGAATGTCATCACCGGTCCACCACAGCACGCTGTTGGTGGCCGACTTGCGCGAGGAACCGGTGCCGACCACGTCGCCGACGTAGGCAACCAGGTGACCCTTGTCCTTCAGGTCGAGGATCTGCTGGATCGGACCGCGCTTGCCGTCTTCTTCCGGGGTGAACGGCGCGTCGTCGCGCTTGTTCTTCAGCATCGCCAGGGCGTGCATCGGGATGTCCGGGCGGGTGGTTGCGTCCGGTGCCGGCGACAGGTCGTCGGTGTTGGTTTCGCCCGGCACCTTGAACACGGTGACGGTCAGGCTCTGCGGCACTTCCGGATTGCTGGTGAACCACTCGGCATCGGCCCAGCTCTGCAGCACGGCCTGGGCGTTGGCGTTGCCGGCCTTGGCCTTTTCCTGCACATCGTGGAACGCATCGAACACCAGCAGGGTCTTCTTCAGGCCGTTGGCAGCGATGGTGCCGACGCTGGCGTCGTCCAGCAACTGCACCAGCGGGGCCACGTTGTAACCGCCGAGCATGGTGCCCAGCAGTTCGGTGGCGCGCTCGCGGCTGATCAGCGGGTTCTGCTCGCTGCCCAGCGCGATCGCGGCCAGGTACGAGGCCTTGACCTTGGCTGCGTCATCGACGCCGGCCGGCACGCGGTGGGTCAGCAGGTCGAGCAGGAACTCGGCCTCGCCCTGCGGCGGGTTCTTCAGCAGTTCGATGACATCGGCCGTCTGCTGCGCGCTCAGCGGCAGCGGCGGGATGCCAAGCGCAGCGCGCTCGGCGACGTGGTGGCGGTAGGCTTCCAACATGACAACTCCCGGGTAATGCGTAGGTTGAAATAACAAGGTGGGCTCAGGCTTGCGGCACGATCAGCTTCAGGCCCTTGAAGTAGTCGCGGTAAAACGTGTCGTTCCAGGTGATCAGGCCATCGCACTGCAGCAGTGCGTGGGCGCCGACCATGAATTCGTCCAGGCTGCGGCGGCTGCCGCCGCGCTGGCGATGACGGCGGTGCATCTCGCCGGCGCGCAGGGCCGACTTGGCTTCCATCGGGTTGAAGTGCACACCCATCTCTTCCAGTGCTTCCAGCACCTCGGCGCCACCGCGCAGCGATGCGCAGACTTCGGCCAGGGTCGCGCCACACACCACTACGCGGCCACCGACCAGGCTCTGCCGCAGGATGGCTTCCACTGCATCGGCCTGCGGACCATTGCTGAGCAGCTCGACCAGCACCGGCGAATCGACGGCGATCATCACGGCTTACTCCTCGTCACGCACCGCGCGTACCGCTGCGTCGGACGATTCGAAGCCGTCCAGCGCGAACTTGCCGCGCGCCCGTGAAATGGCATCGTCAACACTCTTGCGCAGGATGATGCGGCTGCCGTCCAGCTCGACCTTCAGCAGCGTGCCCTTGGTCAGGCCGAGGGCATCACGCACCGCCTTGGGCAGGGTGATCTGTCCGCGTTCTGCAACAGTGGCTTCCATCGGTAGGCCCTCCAGAGTATGCACAAATTATACATACTTCCCCGGGCATACTTCCACTCTGAACAGGACCGGCGACCCGCCAGCCCTTGCCTCGCAAAGGATCGGCCACAAACGTGACATACGCCATACACCTTCCCCTGTAGTCTGGAACCGATGCCGCAGGCCGGACCCGGCCCGGGTGAATCCATTCAGTTTCGGGTTCATACTGGAACCTCCGGGGCCACCAGGCCCGCGGCGACCGCAAGCAGGCCCACCAACGAACGGGCCACTGCAAGCCATCCGCAAGAAGGAGTTACCCCGCATGAGCGATTCGTTCTCCACCCGCAGCCAGCTGAACGTCGGCGGCAAGACCTACGACTACTTCAGCCTGCCCACGCTGGGCCAGCGCTTCGATATCTCCCACCTGCCCTACTCGATGAAGATCCTGCTGGAGAACCTGCTCCGGCATGAGGACGGCGGCGCCACCGTCGGCCCGGACCACATCGAAGCCGTGGCCCGCTGGAACCCGTCCGCCGAACCGGACACCGAGATCGCCTTCATGCCGGCGCGCGTGGTCCTGCAGGACTTCACCGGCGTGCCCTGCGTGGTCGACCTGGCCGCAATGCGCGACGCGGTGGTCAAGCTCGGCGGCTCGCCCGAGCAGATCAACCCGCAGATTCCCTCCGAGCTGGTCATCGACCACTCGGTGCAGGTCGACGTGTTCGGCAAGCCCGACGCGCTGGACCTCAACGGCAAGATCGAATTCCAGCGCAACCAGGAACGCTACGGCTTCCTGCGCTGGGGCCAGAAGGCCTTCGACAACTTCAAGGTGGTGCCGCCCAACACCGGCATCGTCCACCAGGTGAACCTGGAAAACCTGGCCCGCGTGGTGATGACCGCGGACAAGGACGGCAAGGCCGTTGCCTACCCCGATACCGTGTTCGGTACCGACAGCCACACCACCATGATCAACGGCATCGGCGTGCTCGGCTGGGGCGTGGGCGGCATCGAGGCGGAGGCGGCCATGCTCGGCCAGCCATCGTCGATGCTGATCCCACAGGTGGTCGGCTTCAAGCTGACCGGCAAGCTGCCCGAAGGCGCCACCGCCACCGACCTGGTGCTGACCGTCACCCAGATGCTGCGCAAGCTGGGCGTGGTCGGCAAGTTCGTCGAGTTCTACGGTGACGGCCTGCAGCACCTGCCGCTGGCCGACCGCGCCACCATCGGCAACATGGCCCCGGAATACGGCGCTACCTGCGGCATCTTCCCGATCGACGCCGAATCGCTGAACTACCTGCGCCTGTCCGGCCGCAGCGAAGAAC
This sequence comes from Stenotrophomonas maltophilia group sp. Smal32, assembly GCF_030237085.1. NCBI lineage: Bacteria > Pseudomonadati > Pseudomonadota > Gammaproteobacteria > Lysobacterales > Lysobacteraceae > Stenotrophomonas > Stenotrophomonas maltophilia group sp. Smal32. The sequence continues at coordinate 4,629 of NZ_JASJSI010000085.1, read as the reverse complement.
AGATCAACCTGGTCGAAGCCTACGCCAAGGCGCAGGGCCTGTGGCACGAACCGGGCAGCCCGCACGCCCAGTACAGCACCACGCTGGAACTGGACATGGGCACGGTGAAGCCGTCGCTGGCCGGCCCCAAGCGCCCGCAGGACCGCGTGCTGCTGGAAGACGTGCAGAAGAACTACCGCGAAGCGCTGGTCGGCATGACCGCCAACCGTGACAAGCGCAGCGAGGATGTGTCCTCGTTCGTCAATGAAGGCGGCGGCGCCGCGGTCGGCAACGAGCAGCTGGCCAAGGGCTACGCCGACATCGAAACCGAAGGCCGCAAGGTCCGCCTGAAGGACGGTGCGGTAGTCATCGCTGCCATCACCTCGTGCACCAACACCTCCAACCCGGCGGTGATGATCGGCGCCGGCCTGCTGGCCCGCAACGCGGCCGCCAAGGGCCTGAACCGCCAGCCGTGGGTGAAGACCTCGCTCGGGCCGGGCTCGCGCGTGGTCACCGACTACCTGGAAAAGGCCGGTGTACTGAAGGAGCTGGAGAAGATCGGCTTCTACGTGGTCGGTTACGGCTGCACCACCTGCATCGGCAACTCCGGCCCGCTGCCGACCGAAGTCAGCGCCGGCATCGCCACCGGCGACCTGGTGGTGACCTCGGTGCTGTCGGGCAACCGCAACTTCGAGGGCCGCGTGCATCCCGAAGTGAAGATGAACTACCTGGCCAGCCCACCGCTGGTGGTGGCCTATGCCATTGCCGGCACCACCGACATCGACCTGACCACCCAGCCGCTGGGTACCGGCAGCGATGGCCAGCCGGTGTTCCTGCGCGACATCTGGCCGAGCAACAAGGAAATCGGCGACGTCATCGCCGCCACCATCGGCCCGGAAATGTTCAAGCAGAACTACGCCGATGTGTTCAAGGGTGACACCCGCTGGAACACCATCGCCTCGCCGGACGGCAATCTGTACGAGTGGAGCGATGCCTCCACCTACATCAAGAACCCGCCGTACTTCGATGGCATGACCATGCAGACCGGCAGCATCGACGACGTGCACGGCGCGCGCGTGATGGGCCTGTTCGGCGATTCGATCACCACCGACCACATCTCCCCGGCCGGCAACATCAAGAAGGATTCGCCCGCAGGCCGCTTCCTGCAGGAACGCGGCGTGCAGCCGGCCGACTTCAACAGCTACGGCAGCCGCCGCGGCAACGATGACGTGATGGTCCGCGGTACCTTCGCCAACATCCGCATCAAGAACCTGATGTTCGGTGGCGAGGAAGGCGGCAACACCCTGTACTACCCGGCCGGTGGCGGCCAGCCGGAGAAGCTGGCGATCTACGATGCGGCCATGAAGTACAAGGCCGACAAGGTGCCGCTGGTGGTGCTGGCCGGCAAGGAATACGGCACCGGCTCGTCGCGCGACTGGGCAGCCAAGGGCACCCTGCTGCTGGGGGTGAAGGCGGTCATCGCCGAAAGCTTCGAGCGCATCCACCGCTCCAACCTGGTCGGCATGGGCGTGCTGCCGCTGCAGTTCCGCAACGGCGAAAACGCACAGAGCCTGGGCCTGGACGGTTCGGAGGTGATCGACATCACCGGCCTGCAGGACGGTGCCAGCAAGCGCGCCACGGTCACTGCGACCAAGGCCGACGGCACGAAGAAGACCTTCGAAGTGTCGGTGATGCTGCTGACTCCGAAGGAGGTCGAGTACTTCCGTCATGGCGGCCTGCTGCAGTACGTGCTGCGCCAGCTGGCCAGCAAATAACGCCTGACCTGTAGAGCCGAGCCATGCTCGGCTGCATTGCCACCAACCGCAGCCGAGCATGGGCTCGGCTCTACAGATGCACTGCCCCTACGGCCCGACGCCGTAGATCCGCCACGGCGCCGCGCTCGGCCCGACGTCATACACCAGGCCGCGCAGGCCCTCCGGCATCACCGTCCCGCCATTGGCGGCACCGGTGTTGAGCACGGTTACCACCATCTCGAACGCCGGATGCGGCGCCTGGCCGATGCGCGAACAGACCACGCCACGGTCCTCGTAGTGCACCACCGGGGTAAAGCCACCATCGCCGCAGGCCACCGCAATGAAGCGGTAGCCGCGATCCTCGGCACTGCCCGGCATCAGCGCATGCGCGGCGTAGGACACGCGCCCCTGCCCGCCGGCATAGGCCGGCACCTGGACACGGAACTGGCCGATATCCCCCACCGCCAGCACCGGGAAATCGAGTTGCAGCATCGGTGGGGGGATCGGCTCGGCACGCAGCGGAATCGCAACGGACAGCAACAGGCCACAGAGAAGTCGTTTCATCGGGGTCTCCCGCTTGAAGAGACTCCATGGTCGATCACGACCCCATGCGACGTATCTAGGAATGCAATGAAATGTGGCAGGCATCGGCCCGCGCCGATGCCCACCCGCACCGCCCCTCAGCGCCGCGGCGCGTCCGGATCGGTGCGCAGCGCCTTCAGCAGGCCCCACATGTAGAAGGCCAGCGTGAACGAGAACGGCAGGCCGCACAGCACCACCGCCGTCTGCATCGCACTGAAGTTGCCGGCCAGCAGCAGGCCGACGCTGGTCACGGTGATGCCGGCCGCCCAGAACACGCGCAGCCAGATCGGCGCGTCGTGGCCGTCCTCCACGCCGTCATCGACACGACGGGTGCACAGGTTGGCGATCATCAGCGTGCCCGAATCGACCGGAGTCAGGAACAGCACGAAACCGATCACCACCGCGGCACCGGCCATGTAGGGCGCGGCGGGCAGGTATTCGAGCAGCTTGAACAGCGTCATCGCCGCATCGTGCTGGGCGACGTCGCCCAGGATCGCCTGGCCGTGGTTGAGCACCAGGTCGATGGCGGTATTGCCGAAGATCGACAGCCAGGCCAGGGTGAAGCCGAGCGGGATCAGCAACACGCCCATGATCACTTCGCGGATGGTGCGGCCACGCGAGATGCGTGCCACGAAAAGGCCGACGAACGGTGCCCAGGCAATCCACCACGCCCAGTAGAACAGCGTCCACGAGCCCATCCACTCACGGCCCTTGGGGTCGTTGAGGTACATGTCGAAGCTCTTGCGCACGAACGCGCCCAGGTAGTCGCCGGTGTTCTGGATCAGGCCGTCGAACAGGTGCAGGGTCGGGCCGGTGACCAAAACGAACAGCAGCAGGCCGCACAGCAGGCGCACGTTGAGGTTGGAGAGCCAGGCGATGCCCTTCTCCACGCCCGCGACCACGCCGATGGTGGCCACCGCCATCATCACCAGCACGATCGCCACCAGCACCTGCGGCGTATCCGGGATGTTGAACAGGTAGACCAGGCCGGACTGCACCACCAGCGCGCCGATGCCGAGGTTGGTCACCATCGAGATCAGCGTGGCCAGGATGCCGAAACCATCCACCATGTCACCGATGCGGCCGTGGATGCGCTCACCGAAGATCGGGTACAGCGCCGAGCGCAGCGCCAGCGGCAGGTCGCGGCGGTAGGCGAAGTAGCCCAGCGCCACGCCGACCAGCGCGTACAGCGCCCAGCCGTGCAGGCCCCAATGCAGGAAGGTCAGCACCATCGCCTCGCGGCCGGCGGCCACGGTACCGCCGGGCTGCCCGGGAGGATTGAGGAAATGGTCCAGCGGCTCGTAGGCGCCGTAGTACAACAGCGCGATGCCGATGCCGGCCGAGAACAGCATCGACACCCAGGCCACGTAGCCGAACGCCGGTGATTCCTCGTTGTGGCCCAGGCGGATGCGGCCGTACGGCGAGAACGCCAGCCACAGCACGAAGCCCAGGCACAGCACGATCAGCAGCATGTACCACCAGCCGAACGCCGCCGAGACCTCGGCCTGCGCCCATTGCAGCCAGTGCTCGCTGCCTTCGGGATAGAGAACGGTGAGCAGCCCGAGGATGCCGATCGACACCGAGGAACTGAAGAACACAAAACGGTTCAAGCGCAGGGGCGAACGCTTGGGATGAGCCAGGGAAGACATGGGGTCGTCTCATCAAGTCCGAGGGAGCACATGGGCGGGGCCGGACCGGTAAACCGGGCCCATGGCGTGGGGCGCGAGCGCATCCTAGGGTTTATTGATTGAACGTTCAATCAATAAAAAGCATAATGGCGGGCAGCCCGATCCTTCGGGTCGCAATCCGTGGAGAGACAATGCCGAAGAAAGGCGTGGAACCGGTACGGCGCGAACAGCTGATCCGGGCCACTTTCCAGACCATCGACGAGATCGGCATGGCCGATGCGACCGTCGCCACCATCGCGAAGAAGGCCGGGCTGTCCAGCGGCATCGTCGCCCACTACTTCGGCGACAAGGACGGCCTGCTCAATGCTGCAATGCGGCAGATCCTGCGCGAACTGAAGGACGCGGTCGCCCGCTACCGCGCCGACGCAAGCGACGATCCGCGCGAGCAGCTGCGCGCCATCGTCGACGGCAACTTCGACGACAGCCAGATCAACGGCACTGCGATGCGCGTCTGGCTCACCTTCTGGGCCGCCAGCATGCACCAGCCGGAACTGGCCCGGCTGCAGCGCGCCAACGACCAGCGCCTGTTCTCCAACCTGTGCCACCAGTTCAACCGCCTGCTGCCCCACCCGCAGGCCCGCCTGGCCGCCCGTGGCCTGGCCGCGATGATCGACGGCCTGTGGCTG
>NZ_JASJSI010000084.1:0-18968 GCF_030237085.1 Stenotrophomonas maltophilia group sp. Smal32 | reverse complement strand
CGGCGACCAAGCCCCCATGGGTGAGGGCGCTTTGCTTGCGAAGCACTGCTTCGCAAGCGCCCGAACGCACAGCCGCCAGTGGCTGGGCCGGCCTGGGGGTTCACGGCGTCCCCTGCCATCGGACCCACCCCGCCATCCCACGGATAGCCCGCTGTTGCTGTTGCCGTTGCTCTGGCCTCTGCAGGTGCAGGGCGCAGCCCTGCCGCACTCCCCTCTTCCAAAATGTGAAGGCCACGCGGTGACGAGCACACCGCCCCTTCGGCTAACATTCGCCCATGCCGCATACCACCACGACTCCGCCCGCATTGCAGGATGGCGACCTGCTGGCCGCCATCGACCTTGGCTCCAACAGTTTCCACATGGTCATCGCGCGCTACACGCTCGGCCAGCTGCGGGTGATCGACCGCCTGCGCGAGACGGTGCGCATGGCCGACGGCCTGGATGGCAAAGGTGGCCTCTCCGCCGCTGCACGGCAGCGCGCGCTGGAATGCCTGGCCCGTTTCGGACAACGCATCCGCAATGTGCCGCCGCACCGGGTACGCGCATTGGCCACCAACACCGTACGCCAGCTGCGCTCGCCGCAGTCGTTCCTGGTCCCGGCCGAAACCGCGCTGGGGCATGCCATTGAAGTGGTCAGCGGCCGCGAAGAAGCACGCCTGATCTACCTCGGCGTGGCCCACGCGCAACCGCCCAAACCCGGCCAGCGCCGCCTGGTCATCGACATTGGCGGTGGCTCCACCGAGTTCATCATCGGCATGGGCATGCAGACCCTGGAGCGCGAGAGCCTGCAGGCCGGCTGCATCGCCAGCACCCGCCGCTTCTTCCCGGGTGGCAAGCTGAGCAAGAAGCGCTGGAAGGATGCGCTGGCCGAGATCGGCCGCGAGTTCCAGCCCTTCGCCAGCAAGTACCGCGCACTGGGCTGGCAGGAAGCCCTCGGCTCCTCGGGCACGCACAAGGCGATCAGCGAGATCTGCGCAACGATGAAGCTGAGCAAGGGCGCGATCACCGCCGAGGCCCTGCCCCAACTGCGCGACGAACTGCTGAAGGCCAAGAAGATCGACGACATCCAGTTGCCGGGCCTGTCCAGCGACCGCCGCCCGATCATTGCCGGCGGCATCCTGGTGCTGGAGGCCGCCTTCCAGGCACTGGGCCTGCAGAAACTGCTGGTCAGCAAGGCGGCGATGCGCGAAGGCATCCTGTACGACATCGTCGGCCGCGCCGGTGAGAACGACCTGCGTGACGAATCGGTGGCCGCGCTCAGCCAGCGCTACGGCATCGACACGGTACAGGCCGACCGCGTGCAGGACACCGCGCTGTCGCTGCTGGAGCAGGTGCAGGAGCGCTGGAAGCTCGACGCCGACGACGCACGCATGCTCGGCTGGGCCGCGCGCCTGCACGAACTGGGCCTGATGATTGCCCACAGCGGCTACCACGTGCATGGCAGCTACGTGCTGGAGCACTCGGACATCGCCGGCTTCTCGCGGCAGGAGCAGCAGATGCTGGCGGCACTGGTACGCAGTCATCGCCGCAGCGTGACCAAGACCGCCTTCGACCCCCTGCCCGAGCGCCTGCTGCTGACTGCACGCCGGCTGGCCGCCCTGCTGCGCCTGGCGGTACTGCTCAACCGTGCCCACGAGGACGATCCGCTGCCGGCATTGGAACTGACCGCCGACGACAACCGCCTGTCGCTGATCGTGCCGCAGGCCTTCATCGACGCCCGCCCGCTGCTCCGCGCCGACCTGATCGGTGAGACCGACGGCCTCGCCGGCCTGGGCATCCAGTTCCGTCCGTTCGTGGCCTGATCCCTACTGCCAGAGCGGCGCGTCAGAACGCGTCGCCTTAGGCCTCCTCCGCGCGTGTTCGACAAGCTGTTGAAGCTCTACGACCACGGCCCTTCGGGGCCGTGGTTTTTTTCTGTTTCCGCGCAGGTTGTCGCTCCCTGCAATTGCCATGACGCTTTCAGTCCAGAGTCGAGGCGAGGATGCTTCGTCCGTCGCTCCCACGTCGATCAGATCAATCGATTGATTCACTTCCGGTTTGTGCGGAAGCGTCATGCCGTGCCATGGCGATTTCGTCCATTTCCCATACCTCTCCCCCTCCTCCTTCACTAGGTTCGAACAACCACCGCCTGCGGTGGCGTTGGCGCAGCCCGCTTGGCCGCGCACCGAAGACTTCGAAGACTGAGAGAGAGAGAGAGACCCATGACCATCCGTATTCCCGAACTCGGGTTGGCGATCCGTCGTGCACTTGCGATGACGGCAACCACTGCCCTGGCGGCTCCTGCCTTCGCGCAGCAGGCCCCCGAAGCCACCACGCTGGACCGCATCGAGATCACCGGCTCACGCATCCGCCAGGTCGACCTGGAAACCGCACAGCCGGTGCTGACCGTCAGCCGCGCCGACATCGAGCGACAGGGCTTCAACTCCGTTGCCGACATCCTGCAGAACCTGACTGCGACCGGCAGTCCGGCATTGAGCCGCGCCAGCCCACTGAGCGCCGGCGAAGCCGCCGGCGGCAGCTACGTGGACATGCGCGGCCTCGGTGCGCAGCGCACCCTGGTGCTGGTCAACGGCAAGCGGCTGGGCATGACCACCAGCGGATACCAGGACATTTCCAGCATTCCCGCCGCTGCGGTGGAACGCATGGAAGTGCTCAAGGACGGTGCCTCGGCCATCTACGGGTCCGATGCGATGGCCGGCGTGGTGAACATCATCACCCGCCGCAACGTCGAAGGCGTCACCGCCAACGTCTATCACGGCCAATACAGTGAAGGCGACGGCGCACGCACCCAGTACGACGTGGTTGCCGGCTGGTCCAATGACCGTGCTTCCATCAGCATTGCTGCCGAACATGTCGAAGAAAAGGGCGTCTGGGCCAGGGACCGTGGCTTCAGTGCCTATACCTATACCGACCGCCACGCGGATGACGGCTGGACCACGGTCGGCCAGTGGGGCCGCATCACCGGCTTCAAGGGCCCCGGCTGCAGCAACAGCCGGGGCTGCAGCTATTCGCTCGACCGTGGCAGCCTGCCGGGTGGACCGGACAGCTTCCACCTCAGCGACAACACACCATTCACCGGTGATGTCAGCAACAGCAACGAGCAGATGCATCTGCAGACGCCGATCAAGCGCGATTCGATCTTCGTCGATGCGCGCGTGGATCTGAACGACCAGGTCCGTTTCAACACGCAGCTGGCCTACAACCGGCGCACCACCACGCGCCAGATCGCCGGCTACCCCTTCCAGTCCGGCCCAGCCGGCATCACCCCGATGTCCGCCGACAGCTGGTTCAACCCGTTCGGCAGCCACCACGGCTACGACACGCCCAGTGATGTGCATTGGAACCGCCGTACCTGGGAAATTCCTCGCGTCAGCACCAGCGATCTGACCACCTGGCAGGCCGTCGCGGCATTCGAGGGCAACTTCGAATTCGGCGGTCGCGACTTCGACTGGGAAGCGGGCTACCAGTACAACCGCAGTGAGCTGACCCAACGTGCCACCGGCAACCTGCACAAACAGCGCGTGGCCGATGCCACCGGCCCCTCGTTCTTCAACCCGGAAACCGGCAGGGTTGAATGTGGCACCCCGGAAGCACCGATTGCCGGCTGCAAGCCGTGGAATCCGCTGGTTCCGGAGGGCCAGAATGATCCTTATGGGCTGACCGGCAATCCCGAACTGCAGGAGTGGCTGTTCCCGGAAGAACTCACCCGCGGGCGCACCACCACCCGCAATCTGTTCGCCAACCTCAGCGGCAGCCTGGCCACTCTGCCGGCAGGTGAACTCGGCTTCGCAGTGGGCGCGGAGAGCCGTCGTGAGGACGGTCGCTTCATCCCCGACCCGCTGGCGCAGACCGGTGCCACCACCAACCTGGCAGCCGGCCCGACCGGCGGCAGCTACCGTGTCGACGAAGCCTACCTGGAGCTGAGCGTGCCGGTGCTGCGCGACCTCGCCGGTGCCCGCGAGCTGACCCTCAACGCGGCCACGCGGTACTCGGACTACTCCACCTTCGGCGGAACCCTCAACAGCAAGTTCGGCGTCACCTGGAAGCCCATCGATCAGCTGCTGGTCCGCGGCACCTGGGCCCAGGGCTTCCGCGCGCCAACCATCGCCAACCTTTACGGCGGCGGCTCGGAGACGTTCACCACCGGCTTCCGCGACCCCTGCGACACGGTCTACGGTGCAGCGGCCAGCAGTCCTGAAGTGCGCGCGCGCTGCGCCGCCGACATCGCCAATGCCGACACCTACCGCCAGCTCGGCCAGGGCAATGAACCCATCACCGGTAGCAGTGGACAGACGCCCCTGCCCTTCACCAACGGCTCCAATCCGGACCTGCAGCCGGAAACCTCGACCAGCCGCACGCTGGGCCTGGTCTGGAGCCCGACGTTTGCCGAAGGGCTGAACATCGCTTTGGACTGGTGGAGGATCCGCATCGACAACACCATCGTTTCCGATCATCCCAATGACATCCTCCGCGACTGCTACGAGCTGGGCATCGCCGAGCGCTGCGGCAGCTTCACCCGCGATCCGGAGCTGGGCATTGTCAACAAGCTCAACTACGGCAACCGCAACAGCGGCTTCCGCCAGGCGGAAGGCTATGACCTGGAGATTGGCCACAAGGTCGAAACCCGCTGGGGCACGTTGAGCGCCGACTGGAAGACCACCTATGTGGTCAACGCCGAAGAGAAGACCACCAACGAAGCCGGCGTACCGGCCATCCCCAGCAACGGCATCGCCACCAACGGCGGCATCGGCTTCCGCGTTCGCTCCAACGCATCGCTGGGCTGGGAGCATGGCAATCTCGGCCTGACCTGGGGACTGCGCTACTTCTCCGCGGTCAAGGAACGCTGCCTGGGCGCGGAGGATTATCCGAACGAGTGTTCCCACCCCGGCCAGCGCGCGCCGTGGTTCAGCGGTACGCGCGACTACAACCGTCGTGGATCGGTCACCTTCCATGACGTGCAGGCGCGCTACAACCTGCCATGGGACGCCACCGTTTCGATCGGTGCCAACAACGTGTTCGGCCGCCAGGGGCCGGTCATGTACAGCCAGCCGAGTTCCAACTTTTCCTATTACGGCGGCTTCGACATCGGCCGTTTCATCTATATGAAATACCAGCAGCGCTTCTGATCCACGCACCAAACACGGTGCCCACCATGGCCCCTCGGGGCCGTGGTGGCGAGGGCCCCCGACCGCGTCATCTACTGGTCGCAAAGCGGTCATATCGGCTACATCGCCAGACCCGAGCATGCCGGAAACCCGGAGGCCCGCCATGCGCTATGCCATCGTCACCGAGACCTATCCGCCGGAAGTTAACGGCGTTGCCCTCACCGTGCAGGGACTGGAGCAGGGACTGCGCAACGCCGGCCATGAGATCGACCTGATCCGGCCCCGCCAGGCCAACGAAGCGTTGGACTCCGCCCCGGGCACCCTGTTGGTTCCCGGCGCCGCCCTTCCGCGCTACCCCGGCCTGCGCTTCGGCATGCCGGCACCGATCCGGCTCGGCCGCCATTGGCAGCAGCAACGCCCGGATGCCGTCTATGTCGCCACCGAAGGCCCACTGGGCTGGTCGGCGGTGCGCACCGCACGGCGCCTCGGCATCCCGGTGGCCAGCGGCTTCCACACCCGCTTCGACGAGTACCTGCCCGATTACGGCGTGGCCTGGCTGCAGGCCGCCGCGATGCGCTGGATGCGCCGCTTCCACAACCAGGCCGATGCGACGCTGGTACCCACCCGCGAACTGCAGCAGTTCCTCGGCGAACAGGGTTTCGAACGCGTACGCCTGCTGGCACGTGCGGTCGACAGCCAGCAGTTCGATCCGAGCCGCCGTGACCCTGCGCTGCGCGAGGAGTGGGGCGTGGACGGCAACGGCCTGGTGGCGATCTACGTCGGCCGAATCGCCGCCGAGAAGAACCTCGGCCTGGCGGTGAAAGCATTCCGCCGGCTGCAGCAGATCCGTCCCAAGGCGCGCTTCGTGTGGGTGGGCGATGGCCCGGCCCGCGAAAAACTGGCGCACGAGAATCCCGACTTCATCTTCTGCGGCATCCAGCGTGGCGAAGCCCTTGCACGTCATTTCGCCAGCGGCGATCTGTTCCTGTTCCCCAGCCGCAGCGAGACCTTCGGCAACGTGACCCTTGAAAGCATGGCCAGTGGCGTGGCAACGGTGGCCTTCGACTACGGCGCTGCGCGCGAGTACCTGCGCAATGGCGAGAATGGCGCCGCAGTGGACAACGATGAGCAGTTCATCGAAGCGGCCGTGCAACTGGCCGCGGATGACGCACAGCGCCACGTGCTGGGCAACAACGCCGCACGCGCCATGAAGCGTCTGCATCCGCAGCAGGTGGTGGCGGAGTTCGACGCCCTGCTGGCCGAACTGGCCCAGTCGCGGAGGACCGGCCATGCGCACAACGCGGCTTGAACTGCTGGCCGACCGCGAGGCACGCCTGTGCCGGCGGGCCAACCACTACTGCCGACGTCGCCGCGTGCGCCGCCTGTTCGCGGTCATCAGCCGGCTCGGTGATGGTGTGTTCTGGTATGTGCTGATGGGCGCGCTGGTGCTGCTTGATGGCTTCGACGGCCTGCGCGCATCCGTGCACATGGCCGCCACCGGCCTGGCCGCGCTGTTGCTGTACAAGGGCCTCAAGCGCTGGACCCGGCGACCGCGCCCGTATGCCGCCGACCTGCGCATCCGCGCCTGGGTGGCACCGTTGGACGAGTTCAGCTTCCCTTCCGGGCATACCCTGCACGCAGTGTCGTTCACCATCGTGGCGCTGGCCTACTACCCGTGGCTGGCGCCACTGCTGGTGCCGTTCACGGCGGGCGTGGCGCTGTCGCGGGTGGTACTGGGCCTGCACTACCCGTCCGACGTGCTGGCCGCCACCGGCATCGCCATCGGGCTGGCCTCGGCCAGCCTGGCCTGGTTGCCGTTGCCGGTGTAGCCCCCGGGGGCAGATCCCTTCTCCTTTGGAGAGGGTTCTGGCCCCACGATGCCGGCGTCGCTGCCGTCATCGTTGATGCCCTAGAATGCCCGCATGACCACGCTGTTCATTTCCGACCTGCACCTGGACCCCAGCCGTCCGGAGATCACCGACCTGTTCCTGCGCTTCCTGCGCGAGCAGGCACCCGGCGCCGATGCGCTGTACATCCTCGGCGACCTGTTCGAAGCCTGGATCGGCGACGACACGCCCTCGCCCGCCGCCGATGCGGTGGCCGATGCACTGAAGGTACTGTCCGACAGTGGCGTGCCGGTGTACTTCATCCGCGGCAACCGTGACTTCCTGCTTGGCGAGGACTACGCGCGTCGCGCCGGCCTGCGCATCCTGCCCGACCCGTGCATGATCGACCTCTACGGTCGCCCGGTGCTGCTGCAGCACGGTGACCTGCTGTGCACCGATGACATTCCTTACCAGCAGTTCCGTGCACAGACCCGTGACCCGGTGTTCCAGGCACAGTTCCTGTCACAGCCGCTGGCCGCGCGTATCGCCTTCGCGCAGAAGGCGCGCGAAGCCAGCCAGGCCCGCCAGTCGGAAATGAAGCAGGGTGATCGCGCGCAGTTCGAGACCGTCACCGACGTGGCTCTGTCCGAAGTCGATGCCACCTTCGTGCGCCATGGCGTGGACACCATGATCCATGGCCACACCCATCGTCCGGCGATCCACTCGCTGCAGGCGGGTGGTCGCGCCTGCACCCGCATCGTGCTGGGCGACTGGTACGAGCAGGGTTCGGTGCTGCGCGTGGACGCCAGCGGCTGGTCGCTGGATACCCTCGCCCGCGGGTAATTCCCGCCGGCAGGAAATCCGCGGCCGCGCAAGGCGGCCGCGGACCGTACGGACTCAGCGGAAGGCCGCGATGGTGGCCTTGGTGTTGACCAGCACGCGTTGGTTGTCGGCGGTACTGGCGTTGCCCATCGGGATGCCGTTGTAGCTGATGTTCGGGTTGGACCAGTAGTTCAGGCGCGGGCAGCTGCGGGTGCAGTTGTAGGCCATGATCGTGCGCCAGCCGGTGCCGGTGGCCGGTTCATAGCGGTAGCCGTGGCCATAGGCGTAGGGCGAGGTGCTGGAGTCGGTGGCGATGTCATGCCGCGCGCTCTGCAGGTGGCCGATCTCGTGCGCGAAGGAGTAGTACCCGGTCGCGCAATCCCAGTACACCGCTGCGAACGCGGTCGATGCGGTAGAGCCAATGCCCGAAGCGAGGCCACAGTAGGCACTGTTGTTGATCAGCAGTACACCCACGTCGGCCGCCGTGTTGTTGCGGCTGGTGTGGATGCTGTCCATGAAACCATCGCTGGTGCCGCGGAAGCGGGTTAGATCAGTGGTGAAGTTGCCGGACTCGGTGTAGCTGGTGGTCTCGTAACCGGCCAGTTGCAGGGTAAGGCCAACGTTGCTGTTGGTGTAGCCCTGGTTGGACTCGGCCACCGCCAGCTGCACCAGCGACTGCATGTTGCCGCCATAGGCAGTGACCGCGGCATTGGTCGCCACCACCAGCACGCGGATCGTCGCCGGCGTGCCGGACGAAGCCTGCGCGATGCCGATGTGGTCGTTGTCGGCCATCGGGATCTTCGGCAGCTGGTTGTAATCGGCCGGGTGATCGGCCGGCATCCGCGATTCGTCCACTTCCACCAGCACGTGGCGGTTGCCCAGCGGACGCAGGCGATAGAGCTTGCCGTCCTTGCGGATCGAACCGGTGATGGTGTCGCCCGAACGCACCAGGATCAGCGAATTGCCCGGATCGTCCTGGCCGTTGGAGGTGGCCGCGGTCAGCCGGTCGGACGGCGAACGGAACTGGCCGTACCAGATGCTGCCGCCGTCGGGCAGCGCTTCGACCTTGCTGCGCACCGCCTGCACGCGCTTGCCGAGCAGCTCGAATTCCAGCTGCGGCTGCGCGGTGGCCGCCGCGTCGACACGCACTTCCTGCACCGTCGCCGTGGACGGGGTGGCCAGCAGCTTGCCCAGGGCAGGCTCACTGTTTGCCGATGCGCGGCTGATGACCGTTACCGGTTCGAACAACGGTGCCGCATGCGCGGCCGCTGCCACCGACAAACCCAACACGAGGCCACCTGCCGCTTTGCCAATCGATCTGGACAACATTGCGTCGCTCCTTGAATGATGTGAACAGCGTTGATGCAGCACGCCCGGTTTGCCGGGTTTGGCCATATGGCCTGCGCGGGTCGTGTGAATTCAATAGAAGATGGGAATGAAAATCAGGAACTGTGATCGACCGCATCTGCGTTCAGTGAGGTCAATAGCGTCACTACACTTCGCCAATACACCGCTTTCGCGCTACCGTGACGCAGCCACGACGGGGAATGCACATGGCACCATCGCAGGACACGGACGAAGATGTCGGCTTGCTGCGGATCGGCCTGTTCTTCGACGGCACCCGCAACAACGCACACAACCTGGCGCGCGGTCGCCCGCAGGTCCCGCAGCCGCGGCCGGCGCAGCTGCGGGCCGATGATGATTCGACCTACCAGAGCCGGCTGACCAGCAGCTACGACAACGGCCTGACCAACATCGCGCGCCTGCAGCAGCTGTATCCCGACAGCCGCCGTGATGCGGTGGCCGCCCCCTCGTTGTCGATCTATGTCGAAGGCGTGGGTACCCGCGATGATGCCGACGACGATCTGATCGGGCTGGCCTTCGGAGTCGGTGCCAGCGGCGTGCGGGCGAAAGTGCAGCGCGCGCTGCAGGTGCTGCTGCCGACCGCACTGGCGGAACTGTCCGCACGCTGGCAGCGACCGCTGCAGGGGGTGCAGCTGGACCTGTTCGGTTATTCACGCGGTGCTGCTGCCGCACGTGACATCGCCAACCAACTGCAGGGCTGGGACAGCGTGCGCTGGCGCCAGCTGCTGCAGACCGCCGGCCTGTCCTGCACTGCGAACTTCGCCCCCGCCACACCGGTGCTGCGCTTCATCGGACTGTTCGACACCGTAGTCGCAGTCAATGTTGGCCGCGCCGACGAGCAGCCGCAACTGGCTCTGCGCAGTGGCATCGCACGCCACGTCGTGCAGCTCACCGCGCGTGATGAACATCGCCAGCACTATGCGCTGACCAGCGTGGCACCGCCGTTCACCGAGATCGCGCTGCCCGGCGTGCATGCCAACATCGGTGGTGGCTACAACCAGCTGGAGGAAGGCCCCAAGCTGCTCAGTCGTCCACGCCGGCAACAGCTGCGTCGGCCAGCAGTGGCTGACTACCAGACGCCACCGCTGGCCCTGCTGCAGGCGACCACGGCCTACGCTGAAACTCAGGCCGATGCCGAGCGCTGGCGGCAACAGCTGGGCGTTGGGGAAAAAGAGATCTGGGTGGATGTCTGGCACCAATGGCAGCAGCAGCGCCGTGCCGGCAGCCGCAGCGTGCTGCTGTCACCGGTGCTGTATGTGACCGCTGCAGTAGTGCTGCGCCGGAGGATCGACTGGCGCTACCAGCTGATCGCACTGCAGGTGATGCAGCAGCAGGCCATCAATGCCGGCGTGCAATGGACCGCCAATGCCGCCGAAGTTCCCGGGTGGGAGCTGCCGTCGGCCCTGCAGCCGATCGCACGGCGGCTGGTCGACGGACAGGCACTGACCCAGACCCAGGAAATGCTGCTGCGCCGCCGCTACCTGATGCAGTCGGCACACTGGAATTTCGATGCGCTGGGCGACACCGCACTGACCTACGCCGCCGATGCCGGCGTCAGCGAACTGCCGTACCGGCCAGGGCCGGGGTTGTTCTACATCAATCGGCCGACCGTGGACGGCAAGCGCGTGGTGCTGCCGAATGCTTAGGAAAAGGGGGACGGAGGGGATTAAGTCGTTTGTGGCATTAACGACTTAATCCCCTCCGTCCCCTTTTTCTCAACCCGCCTGCTCGACCAGGTTGGCGAGCTCATCCGCATCGAACCCTGCCAGCAGGCGCGCTTCGATGTTGAACGGCCCGTGCAGGTAGCCGCCGGCGTACTCCACCAGCAGTTCCTTGAAACGTGTGCGCGGTTCGACACCGGCGCGATCGCAGTACCAGCGGTACCAGCGCGAACCGGCAGCGACGTGCGCCACTTCCTCGCGCAGGATCACTTCCAGCACATCGGCGGTTTCGCCATCGCCGACATTGCGCAGCTTCTCGATCATGCCCGGCGTCACGTCCAGGCCTCGCGCTTCCAGCACGCGCGGCACCAGCGCCATGCGTGCCAGGCCATCGTGCGCGGTCTTTTCGCACATTTCCCACAACCCGTTGTGCGCGGGGAAGTCGGCATAGTCGTGGCCATGCACCTGCAGGCGCTCGCGCAGCAGCATGAAGTGCCGCGATTCGTCGTCGGCGCAGCTGACCCAGTCGGCATGGAATGCCGACGGCAGGCCGCGGAAGCGGTATACCGCATCCCAGGCCAGGTCGATCGCGTTGAGTTCGATATGCGCGATGGCGTGGATGAAAGCGGCCCGCCCTTCCACACCACCCAGTCCGCGCCGCGGCACTTGGCGCGGGTGCACCAGCACCAGCTGCGTCGGCCGGCCCGGCATGCGGATCGGCTCCGGCGGTAGCGCGTCGGCGGCCACCTTCAGGCGGCCGGCACGGAACGCAGCGGCGTAGGCCTGGGTCAGCGCAACCTTGCGCAGAGGTTCGGCTTCGGCCAGGCACTGCTGCGCAGCGCGCAGCAGGTCGCCACCAACGTCGGGCACATCAACCACGCCTGGACCTCAGGCGCGGCGCTTGTGCTTGGCGTCGTCCGAACGCAGCTGCTGGATGCGCTCGAAGTAGCCCGGTTCGATGCCGGTCGGGTAATGGCCGTTGAAGCAGGACGAGTCGAAGTTGCGCAGCGCCGGGTTGCCCTCGCTCACTGCCGCTTCCATGTCTTCCAGGTCCTGGTAGATCAGCCAGTCGCAGCCCAGGTGGGCTTCGATCTCTTCCACGCTGCGGTTGTGCGCGACCAGTTCTTCTGCAGCCGGCATGTCGATGCCGTAGATGTTCGGGTAGCGCACCGGCGGCGCGGCGCTGGCCAGGTAGACCTTGCGTGCGCCCGCATCACGGGCCATCTGCACGATCTGCTGGCTGGTGGTGCCGCGCACGATCGAGTCGTCCACCAGCAGCACCACGCGGTTGCGGAACTCCAGGTGGATCGGGTTGAGCTTGCGACGCACCGACTTCACGCGTTCGCCCTGCCCCGGCATGATGAACGTACGGCCGATGTAGCGGTTCTTGATGAAGCCTTCGCGGTACTTCACCCCGAGCACGTTGGAGATTTCCAGCGCGGCATCGCGCGAGGTGTCCGGGATCGGGATGATGGTGTCGATGTCGTGGTCCGGGCGCAGGCGCAGGATCTTCTCGCCCAGCTTGATGCCCATGCGCATGCGCGCCTTGTGCACCGACACGTTGTCGATCATCGAATCCGGGCGCGCGAAGTACACGTACTCGAAGATGCACGGGGTGTGCTCGGCCGGCTCGGCGCAGATCTCCGAGAACAGCTCGCCGCGCGCGGTGATCACCAGTGCTTCGCCCGGCTGCACGTCGCGCACGCGCTGGAAGCCCAGCACGTCCAGTGCGGCCGATTCGGAGGCGACGATGTACTCGTCCCCTTCGGCATGGCTGCGCTTGCCCAGCACCAGCGGGCGGATGCCATGCGGGTCGCGGAAGGCGACCAGGCCCAGGCCCAGCACCACGCTGACCACCGCATAGCCACCCTTGCAGCGGCGGTGCACGCCGGCCACGGCACGGATGGCCGCTTCCGGGCTGAGCTGGCGCTGCTGTTCCAGTTCGTAGGCGAACACGTTCAGCAGCACTTCGCTGTCCGAATCGGTGTTGACGTTGCGGCGGTCCTGTTCGAACACCTGCTGGCGCAGCGCCTCGGTATTGATCAGGTTGCCGTTGTGGGCCAGCGCGATGCCGTACGGCGAATTGACGTAGAACGGCTGCGCCTCGTCCATGCCTTCCGAACCGGCGGTCGGGTAACGCACATGGGCGATGCCGACGCTGCCTTCCAGGGTGGACATGGTGCGGGCATCGAACACATCGCGGACCAGGCCGGTGGCCTTCTGCACGCGCAGGCGGCTGCCATTGGCGGTGGCGATGCCCGCCGCGTCCTGGCCACGGTGCTGGAGGACGGTCAAGCCGTCATACAACTGCCCGGCGACGTTCTGGTTGCCGACGATTCCGACGATGCCACACATGGTGCGAGGTCTCCGCTGGGCTGTGCCCAGTTACAAGGAAGGTGGCCGTACCTGGCCGCGGTGGTCGCCGCGCCTGCGGTCGACATTGGCCGGATCGTCCGGCTCGATACTGTCCGGCAGTGCTGGGGCGTCCGGACGCACTTCGGCCGGATCGTAGGAATCGCCCTGTTCCGCTTTTGCAGGCCGCAGCCATCCGCTGCCTGCCACTACCTGGTTGAGGATGCCATTATCGCCTGCCGCGCCCGGCTTTCCCAACCCGGCGCCTGCGTTCCTGCCCAACTCCATCAATGCAGATGGGGACAGCGCATCGGTCGGCAAGGCCTTGGGCATCAGATCGGCCCCGGGAACCTCCCAATGCGGCAGCTTGCTGTTCATCCAGGCAACGGTGGGGTTCAGCAGTGGGCGCACCGCCGAACGCTGCCAGGAAGGCTCGGCGGTCAGCGGGGTGAAACTGCCCAGCAGCAGCAGGATCGCGGCGATCAGGCCGCCACGGACCACGCCCAGCACGCCACCCAGCAGGCGATCCAGGCTCGTCAGCATGCTGCGGTGGACCAGGGCCTTGATGACCATGCCGACCACGGCGACCACGATCATCACGCCGATGCCGACGCCCAGGTAGCCACCAACGAAGTGTTCGCCGCCTGGTGCGGCCGGCGCGGCCCACCAATGGGCCGCGTCATTGCCGAAGGCGAAGGCCGCCCACGCGGCCAGCAGCCACGACAGGGTGCCGATGACGATGCCGACGAAGCCGCGCAGCATCCCCAGCAGCGCCGAGGCGGCGATCACGATCAGCAGCACCACGTCGATCATGGCGCCCCGCTCCTTCGGCGGCGCTGGCAACGGGGCTGCGCGTGGGTCATGGGTGCGGTCGCACCATGCCGGCCACGCCGACCTTGGCGGCGACCTGCGCCTTCAGCTGCTCGGCATCGGCGCGGTTGGCCACCGGCCCGACGCGGACGCGATGCAGGGTGCCCTTTTCAGTGCGCACCTGCTCGACAAAGGCGCTGAAGCCCGCGGCCGGGACCTTGTCGCGCAGGGCGTTGGCATCGTTGGCCTGGCCGAACGCGCCCAGCTGCACGGCAAAGCCGACGCCGCTGGCCGCCGGTGCGGCGGGCGTGGTCGGGGCCGTTGCCGGCTTGCTGGCGGCGGCATCAGTCTTCGGCTCCGGCTTCGGGGTTTCGGGCTTCGGCGCCGGCTTCGGCGGCTCCGGCTTGGCGGCCGGGGTGGTCGTTGCGGTCGGCGTACTCGGCGGCAGGCTTTCGCTGCGCACCGGGTTGCTGCTGGCCGACGGCGCGGTGGCTGCGGACGGGGTGCTGGCGCCTGGCGTGGCCGGTGCCGGGGTGGCTGCCACCGGGGCGCTGCTGCCCGCTGCGGCATCCAGGGTGATCACTTCGGCCTTCACATCGGCGCGGATCTTCACCGCCTGCAGGCGGGCCGCCTCGGCCTGTGCGCGATCGGCATACGGCCCGACACGCACGCGCCATGCCTGGCGCCCGTTGATGGTCGCCGTTTCGGCGAAGCCCGGCAGCTGCGAGCGTTTCAGGTAGGCGATCACTGCGTCGGCGTCGGCCTTGCTGCCGTAGGCACCGAAGGTGACCGCATAGTTGCCGGCGGCAACCGCCGGCGAGGTGTCGACAGTCGGCGGCGTGGCAGGTGCCGCAGCATCCGCAAGCGGCTTGGCCTGGCCGGTCTGCAGCCCCGTGGCGCCGCCCGCAGGGGCCACCAGCGGCAGTTCACGGGTTTCGAACTGGCCATCGGCCGGTGCATCCGGCGCGGCGATCGGCACATTGGCGACGCCGCTGTCCGGTGCGGGTCCCTTGACCAGCATCGGCAGGAAAATCACGGCCAGTGCCACCAGCACGATGGCACCAATCAGACGCTGTTTCAGAGGCGTATCCACGTGAGGCAGGCAACTGTCCGGAGATTGCCGTCGATTATACGGGTGCCGGACCGGACGGCGTCGGCGTTGGCTGAACGCGTATCAGGTGGCGCCCTGCAGCCATTGCAGGGCGGCGGCGGCGGTATGGAAGGAGCCGAACACCAGTACCCGGTCCCCACGCTCGGCCTGTGCCAGCACCTGCGCCAGCGCCTGCTCGACGCTGCCAGCCAGCAGCGCAGTGGCGGCGGCCGTGCCGGCCAGGCGTGCCTGCAGCTGGGCGGCGCTCTGCCCACGCGGGCCTTCCAGCCCGGCCAGGGTCCACTCACCCACCACGTCCTCCAGCGCCTGCACCACGCCCGCTGCGTCCTTGTCCTGCAGCGCGGCGTACACCGCCAGGGTGCGCCCGGCCGAGACCTCGGCCTTCAGCGCACGCGCGAGCTGGCCGGCGGCCTGCGGGTTGTGGCCCACGTCCACACGGATCTGCACGCCATCGCGCTCGAATGCCTGAAGCCGGCCGGAAATGCGCGCCGCTGCGACACCGGCGGCCCACGCCGCGCGCGGCACCGGCTTGTCCAGCGCGCGCAGCGCGGCAATGGCGGCGCCGGCGTTGGCCAGCTGGATCGGGCCGGCCAGCGCCGGGGTCGGCAGTTCCATGCGCAGGCCGACATCGCGCCAGCGCCAGCGCTGGGCATCGATCGGCTCGTAGAAATAGTCGCTGCCGCCACGGATCGCATTGGCGCCGACCAGGTAGGCACGGCGCAGCACACTCGACGGCGGATCGGTCTCGCCCAGGATCACCGGCTTCCAGCCACGGATGATGCCGGCCTTCTCGGTCCCGATCGCCTCGCGATCCTCGCCCAGCCATTCGGCGTGGTCGATGTCCACGGTGGTGATCACGGCCACGTCGGCGTCGATGATGTTGACCGCATCGAGGCGACCGCCCAGGCCCACTTCCAGCACCGCCAGGTCCAGCCCGGCGTCGGCGAACAACTGCAGCGCGGCCAGCGTGCCGTACTCGAAATAGGTCAGCGTGGTCTCGCCACGCGCGGCCTCGATGGCATTGAACGCAGCGACCAGCGCGGCATCGTCCACGTCCTGGCCGTCGATGCGCACGCGCTCGTTGTAGCGCAGCAGGTGCGGCGAGGTGTACGCGCCGACCTTCCAGCCGGCGGCGCGCGCGATGGCTTCGATGAAAGCCACGGTGGAGCCCTTGCCGTTGGTGCCACCGACCACGATGGTGCGCTTGGCCGGCGCGCCCAGGCCCATCGCCGTGGCCACGGCGCGCACGCGCTCCAGGCCCATGTCGATGGTCGCCGGGTGCTGGCGTTCAATGTAGTCCAGCCAGTCGGCCAGGGTGGTCGGGGTGTTCGTCACGGCAGCGGTTCCAGCAGAAGCAGTTGATGCGGGGGGATGGATCAGAGGGCGCGGTGCTTGGCTTCGCCGAAGAACGGCGTGTGGTGGGCGCAGTCGTTCAGGCGCACCACTTCCAGGCTGTCCAGGTCGGGGCCTTCGAGCAGGTTGAGCGTGGTCGGTGCCTGGCGGAAGGTCCACAGGCGGGAGATCGGCAGGCCCAGAACCTTGCACAGGATCACGCGGTTGACCGCATCGTGCGCAACCACCAGCAGGGTGTCGTGTTCGCCGAGGCCTTCGGTGGCACGCGCCAGCCCACGCCAGCTGCGCTCCAGCACCAGGCGCAGCGATTCGCCGCCGGGCATCAGCACGGTATCGGGTTCCTCGCGCCAGGCCTGCAGGCGCGACGGATCCTTTTCGTTGATTTCGCTGGCCAGCAGGCCTTCCCACTCACCGTGGGCGATTTCCTGCAGCTCCGGCTCGGTCAGCAGCATGTCGGCACGGGCGGCGCCGAGTGCCAGCTGCGCAGTGCGCTGCGCGCGCGACAGCGGCGAAGCGACGGCACGGGTGATGTCCACCGAGGCCAGCCGGGCACCCAGTGCCTGGGCCTGGGCTTCACCGATCGGCGAAAGCGGGATGTCGATCTGGCCCTGGTAGCGGCCTTCGGCGTTCCACGGCGTTTCGCCGTGACGGGCAAGCAGGATGCGCATGCGAACAAGGGGTCCTGGGGGGAGGAGGTTTCCGCGTTTCGTTCACATCCTGTGAAGTACGCGGAACAGGGATGATACCTGTTCGGCGCACCGGGCCGGGCCGGGCATGAAAAAACCCCGCGACGTGGGTCGCGGGGTTGGTAGATCCACGCCACGCGTGGATGAATTGCGCACCGGGCGTGCCGGCGTTGCCGGCCAGCGGCCGGCACTACCTTACTTCGCCAGGTTCAATTCCTTCAGCAGCTCCGGTGCCGGCGCCACCTCCTGCATGATCCACTGCATGTAGCGGCTGTCGACCGAGATCATGCGGGTCATCACCGGGTCGAACACCCAGTTGGAGCTGACCGATTCCCAGTTGCCGTCGAAGGCCAGGCCGACCAGCTTGCCGTTGGCGTCCAGCACCGGCGAACCGGAGTTGCCACCGGTGATGTCCAGGTTGGACAGGAAGTTCACCGGCACCGAGCCGATGCGCTTGTCTTCCAGGCCGCCGTAGCGCTTGGCCTTGACCGCATCGAGCAGCGCCTTGGGCGCATCGAACGGATCCACGCCGGTGTCCTTGGCGACGATGCCTTCCAGCGTGGTGAACGGGGTGTAGGCCACGCCGTCCTTGGGCTCATAGCCCATCACGTTGCCGAAGGTGATGCGCAGCGACAGGTTGGCGTCCGGGTACACGAACTCACCCTGGCTCTTCTTGTAGTCGGCCAGTGCCTGCAGGTACAGCGGGCGCGCGGTCAGCGACTCGCCTTCGCGGATCTTCTTCTGCTCTTCCTGCTTCAGCAGCGACGGCATGATCGCCACGGCGTACTGGATGGCCGGATCGCTGCTGGCTTCGAACGCGGCGCGGTCGGCCTTGAACCACTTCAGGCGCGCGTCCAGGCTGCCCAGCTCGGTGCCCGACAGCTTGGTGACCAGCGCCTTGACCGCGTTGGCATCGCTGCCGCCCAGCCAGGTGTTCAGCACGTCATTGTTGCGCTGTGCGGCCGGCAGGGCGACGTACTGGTCCAGCCAGTAGGTCTGCAGCTGCTGGTCCATCTTCGCCACGTAGCGGCGGTCCATCTGCTTCAGGCCGCCTTCCAGGGTCGGCAGGTCGCGCTGCTGGTAGCCGACTTCGCGCTCGGCGTCCGGCTTGGTGCGCTCGATCGACAGGCGATACAGGCCGATGGCGGCGCTGACCGCCTGGGTGTTGTTGAACTGGCCGACGAACAGGTCACGCTCGCGGGTGGCCTTGCTGGTGTCCAGGTGCTTGACCAGCTGCGCGTGCGCGGCCAGCGCCGGCTTGCCGGCGGCGCCCTGCTTCTTCAGCCACGCCAGCACAGCGGCTTCTTCCGCCTGCTTCTGGCCGGCCGCGTCGATGCGCTTGAAGCCTTCCAGCTGGCCCGAGTAGTTCTTGGCCACGTTGTTCATGCTGGCGGCGGTGGCGGCGTACTTCACCTTGACGTCGGCGTCGGCCTTGCCGGCCTCGTCGATCATCTTCAGCACCGCGTTGTAGTGCTTGGCGATGGTCGGGTAGGTCCAGCTGGCGGTTTCGTTGAATTCGCCGGCCAGTGCGTAGCGGTTGGTGCGGCCCGGATAGCCGGCCACCATCACGAAGTCACCGGCGCCCAGCGGCTGGTCGGTGAACTTCAGGAAGTGCTTGGGCTGGTACGGCACGTTGTCGGCCGAGAACGCCGCCGGCTTGCCGTCCTTGCCAACGTAGGCGCGGTAGAACGAGAAGTCACCGGTGTGGCGCGGCCACATCCAGTTGTCGACGTCGCCGCCGTACTTGCCGACGCTGCCCGGGGGCGCGTAGACCAGGCGCACGTCCTTGATTTCCATGTTGCGGAACAGGCGGTAGGTGTTGCCGCCGGAGAAGGTGTACAGGCGGCAGCGGAAGCCTTCCTCGGCTTCACAGGCGG
>NZ_JASJSI010000083.1:0-19193 GCF_030237085.1 Stenotrophomonas maltophilia group sp. Smal32 | reverse complement strand
TGTGCGCAGGAAAGCGCACACGAGCAAGCGGCGACCGAGCTTACAAGGGTGAAGGCGCTTTGCTTGCGAAGCACTGCTTCGCAAGCGCCCGAACGCACAGCCGCCAGCGGCTGGGCCGGGCCCCGGAGGGGGACTTGCAGCGACCCCTGCGCAATCCACCCCATTCGGCCAAGCACGGCTTCTGATTTGAACGACCCACCACGAGGGGCTCAGCCGTTGGCCGAAACCCTCACCCCGCCCGCAACGCCGCCGCCGCCGCCCACCGCGCCGCCACCCGCGGCGCGGTAATGCACACCGCCTGGTCGGTCACCGTCGTCACCGCCCGCTCCAGCAGTTGGATATCCGCCTCATGCTGGCGCGCCACATGCGGGTCCTCGAAGAAGATCGCGCGCTGGCAGCGCCCTTCCAGCACGCGGTCTGCAATCTGCGCATCACCGCCCATCGGGCCGCTCTGGTAGCGCGTCACCCACGGCGTATCGCTGGGCCAGCCACGGCTCCAGGCCAGCTCGTTCAAACGTTGGCCGGTAGTACCGGTTGCCACCCGTTCACCGAACCGGGCCAGCACCTCGAAGTGCTCGTCGGCGAAGGCCAGCATCGCCGGCTTCATCGCGTCGTGCGCGATCAGCGCCAGCGTCTGCTCCTCGAATGCATGCAGGTCGTCAGCCCCGGCATCGGCGGCCAGGCCGGCGTGGATGCGTTCCACCTCGATCCAGTCGCGCGCAGTGGCCACGGTGGAGATGAACGGCTTGCCGTGGATCACGCACTGCCGCTTCAGCGCCGTGGCTTCCGGAAACACGGAGGACGGATCGACCGGATCGATCAGGTAGATCGCGCCATCCAGCGTCCGTTCCGGCCCCATGCCAACCACCTCGGCGACCAGCTTCATCAGGCCACCCTCGCGACCGTAGGGATAGCGATGCAGGCTCCCGTATCCGGCCAGGAAGCCCTGCCGCTCGATCGCGTCATGGGTGCGGCCGACCGCATGCAATGACACGCCCAGCTCGCGCAGGCCGGGTTCGCTGGCGCGCAGCCAGCGGAACAGGGCGGCGCGCGCGTCGTGGTGATGGAGACGGTTGGCGGCCAGGCCGATGCGCATCGAATGCTCCGCAGGTAGGGGTGAAAGCGGCAGTGTATGTCGGCATCTCCTCTACTTGCTGCTTTTACAACTTTCTTCATTGCTACCCGCACGCGCGTCGCTAGCGTGACAGGCAGCGGTACCGCAGCGCGGCCGTTCATTTCCGCCCGCGAAAAGAGGATGCCCATCGTGAACGTCGCTGGCATGCGTGCCGCCGCTGCGGTCATGGCCTGCGTGCTGTCGCCCATTACCGCCGCGGCTGCGGAGTGTGGGACGCCCCTGCGCATTGCCTGGCCCGCCGATCGCGCGCCCCTGTCTTCCAGTGAAGAGGGCGAGCCGAAAGGGCTCAGCGCGGAATACCTGGCGCTGCTGGGCGCACGACAGTTGCTGCAGCCCCAGCCATTGCCATCGGCCGCCGTCGCGGAAGGTGCGGTGCCCGCCGGCATCCAGGCCCTGCTGGGTTGGCCGCGCTCGCAGCTGCCGGCGGGCTGGGTGGCCAGTACCGCTTACCAGCAGCTGCCACAGGTGATCGTGCGCCGCCGCGATGCGCCGCCGATGCTGGGCCTGGAAGGGCTGCGCGGGAAGACCGTGGTCAGTCCCGACGCGGTGTCGCTGAGCGCAATGCTGGCCGAGCATGCGCCCGGTGCACAGCTGCTGCCGCCTGCGCCGATGGATGACGGATTGGCCCTGCTGGGAGCGGGCCTGGTCGATGCGGTGATCGCCAACCTCGGCGAGGCCGAGGCCGGCCTGCGCAGCTACCGGGGCACGCCGCTGGTGATCGCCGCGCCGGCGGGTATCGACGACGCGCTGGTGCTGGCCACCGTGCCGGCCTGTGCCGGTGTCGTCAGCGCGTTCGACCAGGCCATCTCGCAGCTTTCCGGCGCCGAGCATGAAGCGATCCGCAACGCGTGGCTGCCGGACCAGCCACGTCCCCAACCACCGCTGTCGCCGCTGCGCTGGCTGGTGTCGTCTTCGCTGATCCTGCTGGCGCTCGTACTGGTGTACGCCTTCGGCTACTGGCGCGTGCATCGCGAGAGTGAGCGTCGCCACGTGGCTGCGCAACGCCTGCAGGAGGTGACCTCGAACCTGCCAGCGGTGGTCTATCAAGCGCGTCGCTCTGCCACCGGCCACTACAGCTTTCCCCAGATCGCAGGCGATGTGCAGGCGCTGTTCGGAATCAGCGTGGAAACCGCCCTGATCGATCAACAGCGCCTGCTGGCAGCGGTTCATCCCGATGACCGCTCGCGGCTGATGGACACCGTCGACGCCGCTGCCCTGGCGCGGGGCCCGATCGACGTCACCTTCCGCACGCGTTCGCCACAGGGCTGGCGTTGGGTCCGCTCGCATGGACGGCCGCTGTCCCTGGACAGCAGCGACGTCGAGTGGAGTGGCTACTGGATCGACGTAAGCGAAGAGCAGTCGCGCACCCATGCGCTGGCCGAGGCACGTCGTGCGGCCGAGCAGGCAGCGCTGGCCAAGGCCCACTTCCTGGCAACCATGAGCCACGAGATCCGCACGCCGATGAGCACCCTGCTGGGCATGCTCGAGCGGCTGGATGGCAGCAGTCTGGATCATCGCCAGCAACAGGTGCTGGTGACCGTGGGTGATGCTGCCCAGATGTTGCGTCAGATCCTGGACGATGTGCTGCACACCCAACGGCTGCAGGCACTGCCGCTGCAGCTGCGGCCCACGAGCGTGGCTGCGCTGGTGCGCGCGGTGCAGCAGTTGTTGATGCCGGTGGCGGCCAGCCGGAGCCTGCATCTGCGGATCGAACTTGATCCGGAACTGCAGGCCGGATCGCTGGCCGACGGCCTGCGCCTGCGCCAGATCCTGTTCAACCTTGCCGGCAACGCGCTCAAGTTCACCGAGCAGGGCGGCGTGGACCTGCAGGTGCAGGTGCTGCAGCAGCGCGAGGGCGGCCAACGTCTTCGCCTGCAGGTAAGTGACAGCGGTGTGGGCATCAGTCCGGAACGCCAACAGGCGGTGTTCGCTGCCTACACCCAGGCCGAGGCATCGACAACGCGCCGTTTTGGCGGCAGTGGCCTGGGCTTGGCGATCTGCCGTGAACTGGCCGCATCGATGGAAGCGGAACTTTGCCTGCGCAGCACGCCAGGCAAGGGCACCACCGTGTGGCTGGAACTGGATCTGGACGCCTGTGAGTTGCCTGCGGAGGCGTTGCCGCTTCCGGTAGAGGCGGCGCGGCCACTGTCATCGGCCCGGGTGCTGTTGGCTGAAGATCATCCCACCAACCTGCATCTGCTGGAGCAGCGGCTGCATGATCTGGGACTGCAGGTGCACGCCTGCACCGATGGTCGCCAGGCCTTTGAGGCCTGGCAGGCGCGGGCGTTCGACCTGGTCATCACCGACTGCCATATGCCGCACATGGATGGCTTCGCCTTGGCACGGGCCATCCGCGCCGACGCCTGCACGGTTCGCGCGCAGGTCCCGATCATCGCACTCACGGCCAGCGTGCTGGACCGCACCCGCGAGGCCTGCCGCGAAGCAGGCATCGATCATTTCCTGGCCAAGCCGGTAGAGGCGCAGGAACTGCGTGGCTTGCTGGCCATGCTGCTGGTGCCGGAATCAACGCGCCAGTAGGCGGATGATGCTGGCGGCGGCGTCGCGGCCTTCGGCCACGGCGGTCACCACCAGGTCGGCGCCACGCACTGCGTCGCCACCGGCGAACAGGCGTGGGTGCGCGGTCTGGAAGGGCAGGCGGCCCTTGCCCCCGGCCACGATGCGGCCGTTGGACTGGCCTTCCACGCCGTGTTCGGCCAGCCAGGCCGGAACGGTCGGCGAGAAGCCGAAGGCGATGATCACCACGTCCGCCTCCAGCAGCGATTCACTGCCGTCGATCGGCACCGCGTTCTGGCGGCCGTTGGCATCCGGCTCGCCCAGTCGGGTCTCGACCACGGTCACTCCGATCACTTCGTCATCGGCACCGGCTTCGATCGACAGCGGCTGGCGGTTGAACAGGAAGCGCACGCCTTCCTCGCGCGCATTGGCGACCTCGCGCGCGCTGCCGGGCATGTTGGCCTCGTCCCGGCGATAGGCGCACGTCACCTTGGCCGCGCCCAGCCGGACCGCGCTGCGCACGCAGTCCATGCCGGTATCGCCACCGCCGAGCACCACCACGCGCTTGCCGTTGAGATCGGGCAGGGCGATGGTGTCCTCCCAGCCGGCGATCGGCCGGCCCTTCGGATCATCACCACCGACGATGCGGCTGTTCTGCACCAGGAACGGCAACGCCGGCAGCACGCCCTTCAGGTCCTGCCCGTCGAGTCCACCGTCGGTATAGCGGTAGGCGCCGGTACCGACGAACACCGCATCGTGGCTGTCCAGCAACTGCTGCACGCTGAGGTCACGGCCGATCTCCACGCCGAGGCGGAACTGCACGCCCATGCCCTCGAGCGCTTGGCGGCGGCGATGGATCACGTCCTTGTCCAGCTTGAAGCTGGGGATGCCGAACTGCAGCAGGCCGCCGATCTGTTCATAGCGGTCGTAGACCACCGCGGCAATGCCGGCGCGCGCCAGGCGGTCGGCACAGGCCAGTCCGGCCGGCCCGGCGCCTATCACCGCCACGCTGTGGCCGCTCGGCTGCACCGCGCCCAGGTCCGGGCGCCAGCCCGTGGCCAGCGCCGTATCGACGATGTACTTCTCGACCGCACCAATGGTGACCGCGCCGAATTCCTCCAGCGTGCAGCTGCCTTCGCACAGCCGGTCCTGCGGGCAGACGCGGCCGCACACTTCCGGCAGCGGGTTGGTGCTGTGGCACAGCGTGGCCGCCTCGTGGATGCGGTTCTCCTGTACCAGCTGCAGCCACTGCGGAATGGCGTTGTGCACCGGGCACTTCCAGCTGCAGTACGGATTGCCGCAGTCCAGGCAGCGGCCGGCCTGGTACTGTGCGTCTTCCTTGCCGAACTTTCCGTACAGCTCACCCCAGTCGCCGGAGGTGCGCAGTTCCACCGGAATGCGCTGCGGCATGGTGCGGGGCAGGTCGAGGAACTGGAAGGCGTGCTTGCGGCTCATGGCGGGCTCTGTGTTGTTTTCCGGGGGCCGGCCAGCGACCGGCACTACCGTTATGCGGCGCGGCGCAGGGTTTCGGTCAGCGACTCGATGCTGGCGGCCTTGGGTTTGACCAGCCAGAACTTGCCGATGTAATCGCGGAACTCGTCCAGGATCTGCTGCGCCCAGATGCTGCCGGTCAGCTCGCGGTGGCGGCCGATCAGGCGGTGCAGGTGCTGGCGGTAGTTCTCGAAGCCCTCGGCGGAGACGCGATGGATGTCGATCAGCTCGTGGTTGTAGCGATCGACGAAATCGCGGTCGACGTCCAGCACGTAGGCCAGGCCACCGGTGAAGCCGGCACCGAAGTTCAGGCCGACCTTGCCCAGTACCAGTACCACGCCGTCGGTCATGTACTCGCAGCAGTGATCACCGGCACCCTCGACCACTGCCAGCGCGCCGGAGTTGCGCACCGCGAAGCGCTCGCCTGCGCGACCTGCGGCGAACAGCTCGCCGCCGGTGGCGCCATACAGGCAGGTGTTGCCGATGATGGCGGTGCTGCGCGCCTCAAAGCGGGCGCCACGCGGCGGGCGAACCACCAGGCGGCCACCGGCCATGCCCTTGCCGACGTAGTCGTTGGCTTCGCCTTCCACTTCCAGGTGCAGGCCGCCGACATTGAAGGCACCGAAGCTCTGCCCGGCGCTGCCACGGAATCGGAGTTCCAGCGGTGCCTCGGCCATGCCCTGGTTGCCATGCGCGCGTGCCACTGCGCCAGCCAGGCGGGCGCCGATGCTGCGGTCGGTGTTGTGGATCAGGAAGCGGTGTTCGCCGCCGCGCTTGTGCTCGATGGCCGGCGCCATCAGGCCGTCCATCTGCGTGGCCAGGCTGTCCGGTGATTCGTACAGGCGCTGGGCGGCACGGTGGCTGCCCTCGTAGCGGCTGTCGGCCAGCAGGCGCGACAGGTCCACGCGCACACCGTCGCGCGGTGCGGCCTCGATCTGCCGCAGCAGGTCGGTGCGGCCGACGATCTCTTCCAGCGAACGCGCGCCCAGGTACGACAGCCAGCCGCGTACTTCCTCGGCCAGCAGGCGGAAGAAGTTCTCCACACGCTCGGGCTGACCGGTGAAGTGGTTCTCGCGCAGGCGCTCATCCTGTGTGGCCACGCCGGTGGCGCAGTTGTTGAGGTGGCAGATGCGCAGGTACTTGCAGCCCAGCACGATCATCGGCGCGGTGCCGAAGCCGAAGCTGTCCGCGCCCAGCAGCGCGGCCTTGACCACGTCCAGGCCGGTCTTCAGGCCGCCGTCGGTCTGCAGCAGGGTGCGCCCGCGCAGGTCGTTGGCCAGCAGCGCCTGGTGCGCTTCGGCCACGCCCAGTTCCCACGGCACGCCGGCATAGCGGATCGAGCTGATCGGCGAGGCACCGGTACCGCCGTCGTGGCCGGAAATGGTGATCAGGTCCGCGCCGGCCTTGACCACACCGGCGGCGATCGTACCCACACCGGCATGGCTGACCAGCTTCACCGACACCAGCGCGGTCGGGTTGACCTGCTTGAGGTCGTAGATCAGCTGGGCCAGGTCTTCGATCGAATAGATGTCGTGGTGCGGCGGCGGCGAGATCAGGCCGATGCCCGGGCGCGCATAGCGCAGGCGTGCGATCAGTTCATTGACCTTGTGACCCGGCAGCTGGCCGCCCTCGCCGGGCTTGGCACCCTGCGCGACCTTGATCTGCAGCACTTCGGCATTGACCAGGTATTCGGCGGTGACACCGAAGCGGCCGGAGGCCACCTGCTTGATCTTGCTGCGCCGCTGCGTGCCGTAGCGTGCGGGATCTTCGCCACCTTCGCCGGAATTGCTGCGGCCGCCGAGGCGGTTCATGGCAATGGCCAGCGCTTCGTGCGCTTCGGGCGACAGTGCGCCCAGGCTGATCGCCGCGGTATCGAAGCGCGGGAACAGGGCACTGGCAGGCGCCACTTCATCCAGCGGCACGGGCGTGGCCGCCGGCACCAGTTCCAGCAGGTCTCGCAGCGCCGACGGCGGCCGTGCATGCACGGCATCGCAGTACTGCTGCCACGCACGCGGGTCACCGCTGCGCGCCGCGCGCTGCAGGGTGGTGACCACGTCCGGGTTGTACATGTGGTACTCGCCGCCGTGCACGTACTTCAGCAGACCGCCAACATCCACGTCCTGCTGCGCGTCCCAGGCCTGCGCGCGCAGCTCACGCGCGTCGGCGTCCAGGCGGGCGAAGCCGGCGCCGCCGATGCGCGACGCCGTATCCGGGAAGCACAGGTCCACCACCTCCGGCTCCAGGCCGATGATCTCGAACAGCTGCGCACCGCGGTAGCTGGCCACGGTACAGATGCCCATCTTCGAGATGATCTTCGACAGGCCCTTGTAGACACCCTTGCGGTAGCGGCGGCCGATCTGCGATTGCTCACCGCCCTTGCTCAGCTTGAGGATGCCGCGGCGGCCCAGGTCGAACAGGGTCTGGTAGGCCAGATACGGATACACCGCGGTGGCACCGAAGCCGAGCAGGCAGGCCATGTGGTGCGGGTCGCGCGCGGTGCCGGTCTCGACGATCAGGTTGACGTCGCAGCGCAGGCCCAGGCGCGAGAGGTGGTGATGGATGGCGCTGGTGGCAAGCAGCGCATGCACCATCGGCCGCGCGGCCACCGGGTAGCGGTCGGACAGCAACAGCATCACCATGCCATCGCGTGCGGCCTGCTCGGCCTCGGCGCAGATACGCTCGATACCGGCGCGCAGGCCTTCGTCTTCGCTGTAGGACAGATCAAGCAGGCGGTTGGCCTGCACGTACTGGTCCATCTTCAGCAGCTGGCGCAGCTTGCGCTGGCTCAGTACCGGCGAATTGAGGATGACGTGGTTCACCGTCTCCGGGCCGGCATGGAAGATGTTGGTCTCCTTGCCGAGCTGGGTGGACAGGGACATCGCGCAGTCTTCGCGCAGCGGATCGATCGGTGGGTTGGTGACCTGCGCGAAGGCCTGGCGGAAGTAGTCGTACAGCGGACGGCTGCGTTGGCTGAGGACGGCCATCGGCGTGTCATCGCCCATCGAGCCGGTGGCTTCCTGCTCGGTCTCGGCCAGCGGACGCAGCACCTGCTCCACTTCCTCGCTGCTGAGCTGGTAAAGCTTGTGGTAGCTGCGCAGGGTGCCTTCGTCGAAGGGCTCTTCCACCAGCGACGGGTCGATCAGTTCGGTCTGCAGGTAGGTCACGCCCTGCTGCAGCCATTGCTTGTACGGCGCGCGGCCACGGTTGATGCGGTCCACCGCGTCCGAGTCAAGCAGATCGCCGCGCTTGAGGTCGATGGCCACCATCTCGCCGGGCCCGAGCTTGCCCTTGCGCACCACGCGTTCGGTCGGCACTTCCCACACGCCGGCTTCGGAGGCGACCAGGAAGTGGCGGTCGGCGGTCAGCATCCAGCGCGCCGGGCGCAGGCCATTGCGGTCCAGCGTACACACGGCGTAGCGGCTGTCGCAGGCGACGATGCCGGCCGGGCCGTCCCACGGCTCGCTGTTCAGGCCGTGAAACTCGTAGAAGGCCGCCAGGTCCGGGTCCTTGAATTCCAGCGACTGGGTAGCCGGCGGTACCAGGATGCGCAGCGCCTGGATCAGCTCCATGCCACCGGCGACCATCAGTTCCAGCATGTTGTCCAGGCTCTGCGAATCCGAACCGTGCATGGAGATGACCGGATCGAACTCGGCGATGTCGAAGCGCGGTGTCTTCCACACCTTGCTGCGCGCCTGCGCCCAGCGCCGGTTGCCTTCGATGGTGTTGATCTCGCCGTTGTGGGCGAGCATGCGGAACGGGTGGGCCAGCGGCCAGCGCGGCAGCGTATTGGTGGAGAAGCGCTGGTGGAACACGATCGCGCTGGAGGCCAGTTCGCGGCGCTGCAGGTCCGGATAGAAGCGGCTGAGCTTGTCCGGCAGCACCATGCCCTTGTAGCTGATCGCATCCGGGGTGAGGGTGGTGACGTAGAAGTCGGCGTGTTCGCGCAGCTGCTGCTCGCTGCGGCGACGGGCCAGGAACAGCGCCAGCGCGAAGCCGGCATCATCCTGGCCGACGCCGGCGTCGACGAACACCTGTTCGATGCGCGGCAGCGTGTCGCGCGCCAGCTGGCCGCAGACGCTGTCGTCGGTGGGTACCTCGCGCCAGCCGGCAACCTTGCAGCCCACCGCTTCCACCTGCGCCTGCAGCTGCGCGCGGCAGGCCTGGGCCGCGCCGGCATCGTGCGGCAGGAACACCAGGCCGGCAGCGAAGCGCGCGGTGGTGGCGATGCCGGCCTCGCTGGCCAGCAGTTTCAGGAACGCATCGGGGCGGCGCAGCAGCAGGCCGCAGCCATCGCCGGTCAGGCCGTCGGCGGCCACGCCACCACGGTGGGTCATGCGCGAAAGCGCGGCGATGGCGGTATCAACCAACAGGCGCGATGGTTGATCGTCGAGCTGGGCGACCATGCCAAATCCACAGGCATCGCGCTCGGAGCGCGGGTCGTAAAGCCCTTGGCGGTTGCGGGGGGCCATCTCTACCTCGATGCGTATAGGGTTGGCGGCGACACTCGTCCCCGCTCATTCCCTGGAGCGCATCGTGAGGCCACCGGATGCCTCGACTAGATCACAGGTTGCTGCAACGCCGCAATACACGGTTGCAGGTGCAACGGAAAGCGCCGGCAACCCAGTGCCGGCGCGGGGCCGGACTCAGCCGCAGCGCGTGCCGCTGACCGCGCCCTTGTCGTCCACTTCGATGTTCAGGCGGTCGCCGAGGAACTCCATCGTGGCCACATCATTGGGCTTGAGCACACGCACCTGGCTGGCCCCGGCATCTTCCTGCGCCTGCTTGCCGAGGGCATCGGTGTAGGCCTGGCCGACCAGGCTCTGCACCTGGCTGGCATCGCAGGTGCCGACGAGCGGTGCCTCGGTGGCCTTGCCGGCGTCGTCGGCCGGTGCCTTGGCGGCTTCGGCGGCCTGCTGGGCGTGGGCCGTGGCCGAATCCTGTTCATCCAGCGCCGGTGCCTGGCAGGCGGTCAGGGCCAGCACGGCCGGCAGCAACAGGACGGAGAGCGAACGGGCGCGAATCGGAAACGACATCATGACTCCGGAAGGGGTTGTGAAAGCCCGAGCATAGCGGCGAACCGACCCTCACGTGTTTGTCTTGTGTTATCGACAGGATCACTGCGCCGCACCAGTGACACTGCCGGACATGCCAACCCCCCCCACTCCGGAACAACAGGCCGCGCGCGCTGCGGGCCTGCGCTATGTTGATGACACCCAGCCCGGCATCAGCCGCCGCCGCGCCGGCAAGGGGTTCAGCTACCGCGATGCCGACGGCCACGCGCTGCGCGATGCCACCACCCTGCAACGCATCCGTGCGCTGGCGATTCCGCCGGCCTACACCGCAGTGTGGATCTGCGCCCATGCCAACGGCCACCTGCAGGCGACCGGCCGCGATGCGCGCGGGCGCAAGCAGTACCGCTACCACCCCGACTGGGCCGCAGTGCGCGACGCCGGCAAGTTCGACCGGGTGATCGCCTTTGGCGAAGCACTGCCTGCGCTGCGGCGCCGGCTTGGCCGCGATCTCAAGCGCAGCGGCTTCCCGCGCGAAAAGGTGCTGGCGGTGGTGGTCGCGCTGCTGGCCGACACCCTGGTGCGGGTAGGCAATGAAACGTATGCCAGGGAAAACAAATCCTTTGGCCTGACCACGCTGCGCAACCGGCACCTGGACCTGCTGCGCGGCGGGCGCGTGCGCATGCGCTTCCGCGGAAAATCCGGGCAGCTGC
Organism: Stenotrophomonas maltophilia group sp. Smal32; assembly: GCF_030237085.1. Classification (NCBI taxonomy): domain Bacteria; kingdom Pseudomonadati; phylum Pseudomonadota; class Gammaproteobacteria; order Lysobacterales; family Lysobacteraceae; genus Stenotrophomonas; species Stenotrophomonas maltophilia group sp. Smal32. Next base: position 8,331 of record NZ_JASJSI010000083.1, on the reverse strand, counting down.
ATGAAGTAACGGTCGGTGACCGCCGGCTGGGCACGCTGGTGCGCGGTGTGCAGCAGTTGCCGGGCCAGGCGCTGTTCCAGTACCGCGACGACGACGGTGTCATCCAGCCGGTCGATTCCGGTGCGGTCAACGATTACCTGCGCGAGGTGATGGGAGAGGACTTCACCGCCAAGGATTTCCGCACCTGGGGCGGCACCCTGGCCGCGGTACAGGCGTTCGCAGCCACCGAACTGCCCGAACCGGCCAGCCAGCGCGCGCTGGCCAAGGTGCAGCGCGAGGTGGTGTGCAAGGTGGCGGCCCAGTTGGGCAATACGCCTGCGGTGTGCCGCAAGGCCTATATCGACCCTTGCGTGTTCGCCGGCTGGGAGCGCGGCGAACTGGCGAAACTGGCCGGCCTGCGTGGGCCGCGCCAATGGGAACAGGCGACGCTGAAGGTACTGCGCCGCGCACGGCGGCTGGCCAAGCGCAGCGCCACGACGTAGCGTCGAGCTTGCTCGACGGCTATTAGCCGCAATAAATGGCCGTGATGTTGTTGGTACGGCCCTTCTCGATGGTCAGGCGGTCACCGCCTTCGTGCGCCGGTGGCACCCGCGGGCCGTCATGACGCAGCACCTGCACGTGCAGGCTGTCGCTGTCCACGCGCGCGCGTTCAACGGTGGCGGCCGAAGCGGCCAGGCCGAGCGCACCGCGCACCATGTCGCTGTGGCACTGGCCGGAAATCACCCCGTCGATCGGCTGCACCTGGGCCATCGGCGTGCTGCTGCAGGCAGCGAGGGCAAGGCTGAGAGCGGTGGCGGCGATGGCAGCTTTCATGGAGGCGTTCCTCGTGTGGTTGCGTGCAAGGGTGCGACGGCGCGCGTGGTGGCGGAATGAATGCCGTGCACATGCTGGACACGGTGCGCTCACTGCCGCCGACAGCGCGGTCAGGGACACTGCAGTTGCGGCGGATGCCGCCCCCGGTAGTGCCGGCCGCTTGCCGGCAGCCCCTTTCCCTCCCGAGGAGATCTGCATGGCCACGAGCAAGAAGCTTCCCACCCGCCGCAAGGCATCGCCGAAGGTGCGCAAAGGCAGCACCGCTACCACGACCGCCGCCGACCCGGACCGCCCACGCGTGGTGAAAACCGCAACCCGCAAGGCCGCCGCCAGCGATCCGCGGGCGGCGCGCGTCGCGTCGCGGCAGCGGCGCCTGCAGGACCAGGAAAAGGCCAAGGACGCGCGGGCGGCAAAGAAGGCCACGAAGAAGCGCGCGACCCAGGCCGGTACCCGCAGGCAACCTGAGGTCATGCCCGCCCAGCAGCTGCCCAAGCCCGGGCATGAACACGAACTTGAGCTGGCGCCACGCTTCCTCGCGCCGGACTACGCGGGCAGCGGCAAACTGCAGGGCATGCGCGCGATCATCACCGGCGGCGATTCCGGTATCGGCCGCGCGGTCGCGGTGCTGTTCGCACGCGAGGGTGCGGACGTTGCAGTGCTACATCTGGACGAGGCGGAGGACGCGGACATCACCCGCCAGCACGTGGAGCGCGAAGGCGGTCGCTGCGTGGTGATTGCCGGTGACGTGCGCGATCCGCGCTTCTGCAACAAGGCGGTGAAGCAGGTCGCCAAGGCCTTCGGCGGCATTGACATCCTGGTCAACAACGCCGCGTTCCAGCTGCACTGCGAGCGGCTGGAAGACCTCGAAGACGCGCACTTGCAGGAGACCCTGCAGACCAACATCGGTGGGTACATCCAGATGGCGCGTGCGGTGCTGCCGCACCTGGGCGAGGGCGCCAGCATCATCAACACCGGTTCGGAAACCGGCATTTTCGGCAGCAAGGCGCTGATCGACTACTCGGCCACCAAGGGCGCGATCCACGCGTTCACCAAGTCGCTGGCCAGCCAGCTGCTGCCACGTGGCATCCGGGTCAACTGCGTGGCGCCGGGGCCGGTGTGGACGCCGCTGAACCCGGCCGACAAGCCGGCGGAGGACGTGGCGGAGTTCGGCAAGGACAGCGACATCGGCCGGCCCGCACAGCCCGAAGAACTTTCTCCGGCCTACGTATTCCTGGCCTCGCCGGTCTGTGGCAGCTACATCAGTGGCGTGATCCTGCCGGTGATGGGCGGGCCGCGAGGCTGAACGGCCCTACTGCGTGGAGTCTGCTGAATGGGGCCTCGCGCAGGTGTGTGGCGTGCGTCAAAGGCTGCGCCGGTGCGGCGGGGTAGGCTGGACTCCCATACCGATCACGTTCAAGGAAAGATCATGCCGGAGATGGATATCAACGCAGCGGCCGATGAAGTCGTCGCCCTGCTGCGGCAGAACGACGCCCGTGGCGCGGCCGCGCGCCTGGAGGCCCTGCACAACGGCCAGAGTGCAGTGGTGCAGGAATCGCTGGATCGCTACATCGCGGCGCGGGGTGCCACCGAGCTTGAGGCCCTGCAACGCAGCGGTGGCGTATCCGCCGCGGATGCGGCCACGGTCAACCCGATGCTGGATCGCCTGGCTGAGGCGACGCGCCCTCCGCGCATGCCCGATGCAGCAGAGACCGCAGGCCTGAGCCAGGCCCAGCAGTACGACGTGTACGGCAGCATCGTGGCCCAGCGCGGCAGCGCCGCGGCAAACGATGCGATGGCCACCCGGGATCGCGTGGTGCTGGGGTTGCGTGATGAGAACCGCACCACCGAGGCGCGGGGGCGTGGTGTCTACGACGACCGCATCGTGGTGCTGTGGAAGGATGCGCAGGGCCACGGCCATGTGCGCGAGTTCAACCAGGCCACGACGGAGCCGACGGCCCAGTACGATGGTCACGCCAAGACCACGCCACGCAGCCCCGGCTTCGGCAACGTGGCGCCGCGCACCAAGACCGAGGGCGAGGACGTCAACGGCAACCGGGTCAAGGATCTTGGACGGTTGGGCGAAGGCACCACCGAGATGCGCGCAACAACCCATCCGCGAAATGGCCATCCCGATGAATTTGCACTGCGCCCTTCGCAGGACGCGATCACCGCAGGCGCCGGCCGTGTGGAGCGCGACAGCAATGGCGACGGCTGGTTCGATGCGCGCGATACCCAGGGCGTGCAGGACCTCAACGACACCTTCAAGATCCATCGTGGCAGCCGGTCCAATACCGATTCGGCGGGCTGCCAGACCATCGGCGGCGGCGAGTACGACGACTTCGTGTCGACGGTGCGCGGCACGCCTGGGCAGAACCGTTGGCAGTACGTGCTGACCTCGGTTGCACCCGGCCAGGCGCGCGAGCTGGGACAGGACGCGCCGCTCGCGGCCAATGACGATCCCCGTCAGCCGCAGCATCGCGACCATGCCCTGCAGCAGCAGATCAGCACGCACCTGCAGGCCCTGGGCGGACGCTACGCCGAGCATGCCGATGACTACAGTCTGGTGATGCTGCGCGAAGCGAAGGCCGCAGGCATGACCCGGGTCGACCAGATCGTGGCCAGCAATCCCAGTGGTGGCCGCGCTGCGGGCGAGACACTGTTCCTGGTGCAGGGCAGTCCGGGCGACCCCGCGGCAGTGCGCGCAGGCGTCAACGCGGCCGAGGTGCGCGAGACTACGGTGGAAACCAGCCTGCGCCAGCTGCAGCAGCAAGCGCGCGAACAGGGTGCACCGGTACCGGCGCCGGCGCCTGCACAGCAGCAGGAAGTACCGGCGATGGGAGGGTGTTGAGCGATGATCCGATCACACCTGATGCCGAGCGTTTCGTTGATGTTGTTGCTGGCCTGCAGCGCCTGCGCGCCCGCTGGAGAGCGTGTCGCGCCGGCAGCGCCCACCGCCAGCCCGGCGGCGAACCCGGAGGCCTTGCCTGCGCAGACCCTGCCCACTGATCGTGGACTGCCCGCACTGCCGGAAGCCTCCGGCAGCGCCCATCCCGGCGGTCGCTACGCTGCGATGCCCGAACCTGCCAGGCAGGTGCTGATGCATTTGAAGTGCAACGTGGAAGGTGCCAGCAATGTGCAGGTGCTTTCCATTCCCGCGCAGGGGGGCCGGCAGGATTTCATGGTCACCGATCGCAGCGGGCCGCGTTTCCGTTACTGGATACGGTCGTTCTCCAGTAGTGGCGGCACCACGGGCTATCTGGTGCAGCTGCGGGACTGCCCAGCCAGCACCACCGGCATGCGCGCCTACATTGCACAGGGGGCGGCACCGCTGCAGGACGTCACCGCATCGCTGCTGGCGCAGGCAGGGCTGCCTGATGCGGCGACGATGACGGCATACCAGGACAAGGGCGCGGGCGACCTGTTCGCCTTCATCGGGCCGCTGGACAAGGTGCCGGTGCTGCGCTGGGTGGCCGAAGCCGACCCCGAGCAGCCATTGGCCGCCGACGCGCGCAGCTTCGACCATGGCAATGCCATCCACGGCGGTTTCCTGCGCTGGAACCAGGATCACTTCGAAGTGGCCAGGACCGTGCCGGCCGGGCTATGGCCCTGCGATGACAGCCCGTTATTGCCGTGCAAGGGCGACCCGTTCGTGACTGGGCGTTGAGGCATCGCGCGCATAGAAATCGGCAATGCGCGGAATGAACTGCTGCGGATTGGCACCGACAAGATTGGTCAGCACCACCACCGCCACGCGGCGCTCGGGATAGACCACGAACGCCGAGCGCGCACCGCCGATACCGGCCACCTGAAGGTCGGGCGATGCGCGCAGTACCGGCCAGCCCCCCGCCCACGGGCCGGCACGGCCATCCGCCAGGCGCTCTGCGCTCCACATCCGACGCAGGGCCGTCTCCGGCAGCAGACGGCCTTCGGTCAGCGCGACCAGCCAGCGCGCGGTGTCGTCGGCGGTGGTGAGGATGCCGCCACCGGCCCACAGCGAAGGCGGTATGTCGTAGAACCAGTGCGACAGGCGGGACGGTGCATCGGCAGCGTCGGTGGCTCGCGGGGCCAGGCTGTACATCGTCGCCGCATCCGGAATCAGGTCGTAGCTGTCGCCGAAGGTGGTGCGGGCCATGCGCGCGCTGCTGAACTGGCGGGTGGCGAGGAAACGTTCGTAGGGCATGCCGGATTGCTTCGCGATGATTCGTGCCAGCAGTACGTAGTTGGTCTGGTTGTAGGCGAAGCGCTGCCCGGGTTCGGCTTCGACCGGCTGCGCAGTGACGGCCGCCCACGCCTGCGCTTCTGAGCCACCGCCCAGCAGTCCATTCGCATCAAGGATGTCCGGAAGGCCGGAGGTATGCGCCAGCAACTGGTGTACGCGCACGTCTCTCCACGCTGGCGGAAGATCATCCAGGTAGCGCGAGGCCGGCGCGTCCAGATCCAGCTGCCCCTGCTGGGCCAGCTGCGCGGCGGCCACGCCGGTGAACGCCTTGGTGGCCGAATTGAGTGGGAAACGGGTGTCGCGCGAGGCAAGCACACCGTTCTCCACGTTGGCCAGCCCGTAGGCCTCGGACAACACGGTCTGCCCGTCCTTGACCACCGCGATCTGCAATCCTGGGATGCGCCGCTCCAGCATGATCTGGCGGATCAGGCGGCGGGTCTGGTCGTTGGCCTGGTCCTGGCTGGCAGAGACGGCGGCGAAGGGCAGTGCACTGATGAGCATGAGCAGGACTCGGAGCATTGGGTGGGACATGCGGAATTCCAGCGGGGCGTTGCGGATGGGATGCAGCGGGCGGATCCAAGGTTTAAGCGCTCGGTGGTGCCTACCGTTCGTCGGCCCATGACTTCCGGGGGGTTGACTACAGCTGTCGTCAAGCTGACAGTGACGACACATGTAGTCAAGGGAGTGGTGTCATGCGTGGCAAGACCATCGGGGACCAGGAGCTGGCCCTGCTGCAGTACATCGATGAACATGCGCCGGCCAGCGTCGGCGAGGTCGCCAGTGGCTACGGGGAGGCCCGTGGCCTGGCCCGTTCCACCGTGCTGACGATGATGGAGCGGCTGCGGGCGAAGGGGTACCTTCAGCGCCAGCAGCAGGACGGGGTCTACCGCTACCAGGCCACCCGTGGCCCGCAGAGCGTGCTGCAGGGTGCCGTGGCCCAGTTCGTCGACAACACCCTGCAGGGGTCGGTGTCGCCGTTCGTGGCCTACCTGTCGCAGCGCCAGCAGGTCAGCGACAACGAGCTGGCCGAGCTGGAAGCGCTGGTCGCCCAACTCCAATCGCGTCGCCACGAGGGCTGAGCCATGGACACCACGATGCTGATCCCGATGTTGGAACGGCTGGGCTGGACCAGCCTGCAGACCGTGCTGCTGGTGGCCCTGGTGTATGGCCTGTGCCGCGCGCTGCCGTCGCTGTCGGCGGCCACCCGCTGCCGCCTGTGGTGGCTGGTCTCGCTGCAGGCCGTGCTCGGCCTGTTCTGGAGCCAGCCGTTGCAGCTGGCCTGGCTGCCGGCCCCCCAGGCCGTGGCGATGACTGCAACCGAAGTGGTCACCGAGACACTGCACCCGCTGGCCCCGCAGGCCTCGGCGCAGGTGCTGGCGGCGATGCCGATGCCTGCGGCGGACGTGCCGGCGGTGGCCTGGTGGGCGATCGCACTGGCCGCGCTGTGGCTGTCCGGCGTGCTGCTGATGGCGTTGCGCACCTTCGGTGAGTGGCGCCGCTGCCGCGCACTGCTGGCTGCGGCCTATCCCTGCGAGGACCAGGCGCTGGTGCAGGCCCTGCAGCTGGCCTCCGATGCGCACGGTGTGCGCCCTGCACCGCGGCTGTGGATGAGCACTCAGGTGGACTCGCCGCAGCTGGTCGGGCCGTTCCGCCCGGTGCTGCTGCTGCCCGCAGGTGACAATGCGCTGCAAGGCGACGCGCTGGACCTGGCGCTGACCCACGAACTACAGCACCTGCAGCGTCGTGACCTGCAGTGGGGGCTGCTGCCCGCATTGGCCCAGCACCTGTTCTTCTTCCACCCGCTGCTGCGCCTGTCGGTGCGCGAATACGCCCAGGCCCGCGAGGAAGCAGTGGATGCGGCCGTGGTCGGCCAGCACGGCGCCAGCCGCCAAGCCTATGGCCGCCTGTTGCTGCAGCTGGGCGTGGCCCCACAGCCGCACCTGGGCGTGGCCAGCGCCGCACCGAGCACCACCAGCCTCAAGCGTCGCCTGCTCTCGCTGCAGTCGCACCGGTCCTGCCCGCGCCTGCTGGCGATGGCGTTGACCGCTGCCGTGGTGGTGGTGGGCGTGGCGCCGATGCGCCTGGTTGCGGCCCCGGTGCCGCCGGCACCGCCTGCGCCGCCGGCCGCACCGAAGGCCGTGGTTCCCCCGCCGCCGGCGCCGAAGGTTCCGCCTGCACCGCCGATGTCGGCGCGCGCGCCGGCGGTGCCGGTGGCCCCTGCGCCGCCCGCCGAGCCCGCCGACGTTGAGGAGCTGTCCGGCCCGGACGATGCGGATGTGGCGGTTGACGTGGATGTCGACGTCGACCCGGGCATCGACGGCGGCCGCAGCACCTCGCGCAGTTCCTCCATCACCACCTACGGCCGTCTGGATCTGGGCCAGTCCCCGTCGCAGGCATTCGTGCTGGTGGATGGTGATTCGACCTTCGCCAACGGCGGCATCGACGATGTGACGCTGGCACGCAAACAGCTCGGCAAGGGCCCGGCGCTGTGGTTCCGCCAGGGCGACAAGCGCTACGTGGTGCGTGATCCGATGATGATCCAGACCCTGCAGCGTGCCTACAGCGGCGCGGTCGATCTGGGCCGCCAGCAGAGCGAACTGGGCCGCCAGCAGAGTGCGCTGGGTCGCGAGCAGGGCGAACTCGGCAAGCAGATGGGCGAGATGGGGCGTCTGCAGAGCGAGGAGGCACGCCGCATCGCACTGGCCGCTGCCGAGGCCGCGCGCAACGCGATGGCCGCGCATGACATCAACCGCGAGGCGGCGGCGGAAGCGGCGAAGGCGGCGCGCGGTGCGACCAGCGATATCGCCGTTGCGCGAGAGGCTGCGCGCGAGGCCGCCGCCGAGGCACGTCGTGCGATGCAGGAAGCCCGCAGCGAGGCCGCGCAGTCCGGCCGTACCCGTGACATGCAGCGCCTGGCCAGACAGCAGTCTGAACTGGCCAACCGACAGGCGGCACTGGGCAGCCAACAGGCCGCGTTGGGCGAGCGTCAGGCGCGCGTGCATGCGCAGGCATCGCAGCAGGCACAGCAGGTGATCGCGCGCGCACTGGCCAGCGGCAAGGCCGAGCGACTCTGAGCGGTAGTGGGGGGGGGGGGGGGGGGGGTGGGGGGGGGGGGGGGGGGGGGGGGGGGGCGCGCGCGCGGGGGCGGGGGGGGGGGGGGGGGGGGGGGGGCGGGGGGGGGCGGGGGGGGGGGGGGGGGGGGGGGGGGGGGGGGGGGGGGGGGGGGGGGGGGGGGGGGGGGGGGGGGGGGGGGGGGGGGGGGGGGGGGGGGGGGGGGGGGGGGGGGGGGGGGGGGGGGG
>NZ_JASJSI010000082.1:0-20150 GCF_030237085.1 Stenotrophomonas maltophilia group sp. Smal32 | reverse complement strand
GGCTTGAAGCCTCTGCAGGTGCAGGGCGCAGCCCTGCCGACCAACCCTCAATGCAGGAGCGCTGCCACCGCGGCGCGGAACCCGTCCTGGGCCTGCCCGGACTCCGGCGCATGATGCAGCTGCCGCACCGCGCGGCCCAGCCGTGCCGCGCCGACGAAGCCACAACTGGCCTGCAACCGGTGCAGCTGGCTGCGCAGCTGGCGCTCGTCGTGCTGGTCCACGGCCTGCTCGACCGCGTCGCGCACGCCCGGCAACTCGGCCAGGAACAGCTCACGCAGTGCGATCAGGTGCTTGCGCTCGCCATTGAGCGCAGCCAGTGCCGCAGTCTCGTCCCAGTCCTGCACCTGCAGCTCGACCGCTGCCGGGGCCTGAGCAACGAAGATCCCCGCCGGGCTGTTCACCAGCGCGCGCCGCACCGCCTTCAGCAGCTGGTCGCGGCCCAACGGCTTGACCAGCGTGTCGCTGAAGCCGGCTTCACGCAGGCGTGCATGGATGGAGGTATCGCCGTCGGCGGTATGCGCCAAAGCTGGAGTATCGGGGTGCGAACGGCGCAGTTCACGCAGCAGTTGCGCGCCGTTGCCGTCAGGCAGGTTGACGTCGATCAGCCACAGGTCATGCGCGCCGGGCTCGGCGCTGGCCAGCGCACTGGCCAATGAATCTGCGGTGTCCACGTCCGCCGGTAACGTTTCCAACGCCGCTTTGAAAAAACCGCGGCTGATGATGTCGTCCTCGACAAGCAGGAAGCGGGGCCGGCTGGCCCGCGGGGTCATCTGCATCAGGGCTGCCTCCATGTCAGCTGCTGCAATCATCAAGCACGGCGGCGGCGGGCGCAAGCGGGTCCGGACCCTGCCAGTCAGGATCTGCGACAATGTGCCCCCATTTTTGCCCGCAGCCTGTTGCCACGTGGCCCGATCCCGCTCCCGCATCGACCGTACCCCGTTCCAGACCGAGATCCTCGACCTCAGCCATGATGGTCGCGGCGTCGCCCGCCGTGAAGGCGAGGGTGGCAAGGTCACCTTCGTCAGCGGCGCCCTGCCGGGGGAGGTGGTGATGGCCGAACAGACCGCCCGCAGCCGCCATTTCGACGAGGCACGCACCGTGGAGGTGCTGCAGGCCTCGCCGCAGCGCGTGACCCCGAAGTGCCCGCACTTCGGTACCTGCGCCGGCTGCGTGCTGCAGCATCTGGACGAAGACCAGCAGATCGTCGCCAAGCAGCGCGTGCTGATGGACAACCTGGAACGCATCGGTCATGTGAAGCCGGGCGCCGTGCTGCCGCCGCTGGTGGGTGACAGCTGGGGCTACCGTCGCAAAGGCCGGTTCTCGGTGCGCCGGGTCGAAAAGAAGGACAAGACCCTGGTCGGCTTCCGTGAACAGGATCCGCGCTTCGTCGCCGACCTCAGCCAGTGCCTGACCGTGATCCCCGAGATCGGCACCAAGGTCGAGGCGCTGTCCACCTTCATCGAGTCGCTCGATGGCAAGCGTGACATCCCGCAGATCGAGTTCATCGCCGGCGATCAGGCCGTGGTGCTGACCGTGCGCCACCTGCAGCCGCTCAGCGAGGCCGACCGCGCCGCCTGGGCTGCCTTTGGCCAGCAGCATGGTTTCGTGATCTACCTGCAGTCCGGCGGCGTGGACACCGTGCAGCCGCTGGACGGGCAGGGCGTGCCGCTGTCGTTCCGGCTGGCGCCGTGGGATGTGGAACTGGCGTTCCGCCCGCTGGACTTCATCCAGGTCAACGCCAAGCTCAACGAGAAGATGATCGCCCACGCCCTGGACCTGCTGGAACCAGGTGAGGACGAGCGCGTGCTGGACCTGTTCTGCGGCCTGGGCAACTTCACCCTGCCGCTGGCCCGCCGCGTGCGCGAAGTGGTCGGCGTGGAAGGCGATGCCGGCCTGGTCGCGCGTGCACGTGAGAACGCCGAGCGCAATGGCCTGGCCAACGCGCAGTTCTTCAGTGCCGACCTGACCCAGGACCAGCGCAGCACCGCGTGGATGCGCCAGGGCTTCGACAAGCTGCTGCTGGACCCGCCGCGCTCGGGCGCGATCGAAGTGCTGCAGCAGCTGCCGCTGAAGCAGTTCAAGCGCATCGTCTATGTCAGCTGCCATCCGGGCTCGCTGGCGCGCGATGCCGGCTATCTGGTCAACGAGCAGGGCTTCACCCTGGTCAGTGCCGGCGCCATGGACATGTTCCCGCACACCGCACATGTGGAAAGCATCGCGGTGTTCGAGAAGCGCTGACCGGCTGTCATGCCCATCGCGCATAATGGCGCGATGGGCATCGAAATCGAACGCAAATTCCTGGTCAGCAGTGACGGCTGGCGCACCGCCGCGCACCGGGTGATCCCGATGGCGCAGGGCTACATCAACGACATGGGCGCGCTCGATCGCGGCACCCAGAACGCATCGGTGCGGGTGCGCATCGAAGGCGATCACGCCGCGCTGAACCTGAAGTCGCGCACCATCGGCCACACCCGCCAGGAGTTCGACTACCCGATCCCGGTGGACGATGCGCGTGCATTGCTCGCGCTGTGTGTCGGCGGCCTGATCGACAAGCGCCGGTATCTGGTCGAACACGCCGGCCTGACCTGGGAAGTGGATGAGTTCCTGAGCGACAACGCCGGCCTGGTGGTGGCCGAGGTCGAGCTGGACAGCGCTGACCAGGTCATCGACCTGCCGGACTGGGTGGGCGCGGAAGTGACCGACGAAGCCCGCTACTACAATGTCGCGCTCGCCAGCCACCCCTATTCACAGTGGTGAACCCTGAAAAGGGGACGGAGGGGGTTAAGTCGTCTTTACCCCGCCTGTGCGGAAAGCGACTTAATCCCCTCCGTCCCCTTTATTCGGCGGGAGCGGGCCCCATGTCGGTGGTATGAGAATCGACATCTACTCCGATGTGGTCTGCCCCTGGTGCTGGATCGGCAAGCATCGTTTCCAGCAGGGCGTACAGTTGCTGGGCGCCGACGCGCCTGAGCTCGACGTCCATTGGCAGCCGTTCCAGCTGGATCCGGACGCGGACGCCACACCGGTACCGCTGCGCGAGGCCTACGTGCGCAAGTTCGGCGGCGCTGAACGTACCGAGCAGATCCTCAGCCAGACCCAGACCACCGCGCGCGCCGAAGGCCTGCCGATGGACTTCAGCCAGGGCCAGGTGCGGGTGACCACGCTGCCGGCGCACCGGGTGCTGTGGCTGGCCGGGCAGCACGACGTGCAGGACGCAGTGGGCGAGGCGCTGTTCCGCGCCCACTTCGAGCTTGGCCAGAACCTGGCGGACAGCGCGGTGCTGATCAAGGCCGGTGTGGCGGGCGGCCTGGACGGCGGCGAAATCGCGCAGATGCTGGCCTCCGACCGCGGCCTGGCCGAGGTCGAAGCCAAGCTGGCGGAGGCGCATGCGCTGGGCATCTCCTCGGTGCCGACCTTCGTCATCGATGGAAAGTGGGCCATTTCCGGGGCGCAGCCCCCCGAGGCCTTCGCCAACGCCCTGCGCCAGATTGCCGCCGAACAAGGCGCCCCGGCCACCCCGGCTGGCGACGACGAGGCCTGCGGCCCGGACGGCTGCAAGGTCTGAGCAGATCGGGGTCAGGGCCCCTGCGGGGTTCCGGCCCCTGGGTGGGATCCCCGCAGGGGCTCTGACCCCACACTCCCCTTTTTCTGACCACTGCGCCTGTCGGCCGGTTCTGCGACAATGCGGCACTGCGCCATGCGGGCGCGCGTTGTGGAGATAGACCATGCTGCTGATCGGCGTTGCCGGCACCGAACTGACCGCCCAGGAACGTGACTGGCTGCAGCACGATGCCGTGGCCGGGGTCGTGCTGTTCAAGCGCAACTTCGCCTCGCGCCAGCAGGTGACCGATCTGAGCGCGGCCATCCGCGCCGCCGCGCCGCGCCCGCAGCTGATCTGCGTGGACCAGGAAGGTGGCCGCGTACAGCGCTTCCGTGAGGGCTACAGCGATCTGCCGCCACTGCAGGACATTGGTGCGCTGTATGCCACCGACCCGCAGCAGGCCTTGGCATCGGCCGAACGGCACGCCTGGCTGATGGCCAGCGAAGTGCGCGCCAGCGGCGTGGACCTGAGCTTCGCGCCGGTGGTCGACCTTGGCCGTGGCAACCGTGCCATCGGCAACCGCGCCTTCAGTGAAGACCCGCAGGTGGTGGCCGCGTTCACCGCCGCCTACGTGCATGGCATGCATTCGGTCGGCATGGCCGCCACGCTCAAGCATTTCCCCGGCCACGGCACCGTGCTGGAAGACACCCACGTCGATACCGCGATCGACCCGCGCGCACTGGACGAGCTGCGCGCGCAGGACCTGGTGCCGTTCCAGGCCGGCATCGCCGCCGGTGCCGACGCGGTGATGATGGCACACGTGATCTACCCGCAGGTGGCGCCGGAACCGGCCGGTTACTCGCCGCGCTGGATCCAGGACATCCTGCGCGGCGAGCTCGGCTTCCGTGGCGTGGTGTTCTCCGACGACATCGGCATGGCCGCCTCGCACAGTGCCGGCGGCGTACCGGCGCGCGTGCACGCCCATCTGGACGCCGGTTGCGACGTGGTGCTGGTCTGCCACCCGGAGCTGGTTGATGAAGCCCTGCACGCGGTGCAGGGGCGCTCCCTCAATACCGCTGCGCTGCTGGGCCTGGTCGGCCGCGGCGCGCTTGGCTGGGATGGCCTGCTGGCCGATGCCCGCCATGGCGACACCCAAACCCGTCTGCTTGAAACCCTTGGAAGAACCGTCTGATGCCCAACCTCACCATTTCCCAGGCCCTGGCCCAGGCTGACCTGCTGGTCGACCGTCCCACCATCGACAAGGCCATCGCCGGCATCGCCGACGCCATCGCGCGCGATTACAAGGGCGAGGTGCCGCTGTTCCTGTCGATCATGCACGGTGCGCTGCCGTTCGCCGGCCAGCTGGCGCTGGAACTGGGCGCACGCGGGCAGGACGTGCAGTTCGATTACCTGCACGCCACCCGCTACCGTGGCGAAACCACCGGCGGCGATCTGGTCTGGAAGCACAAGCCGGCCACCTCGCTGTTCGGTCGCCGCGTGCTGCTGGTCGACGACATCCTGGACGAGGGCTACACCCTGCAGGGCGTGCGCACCTGGTGCCTGGAGCAGGGCGCAACCGACGTGCGCATCGCCGCGATGACGGTGAAGAAGCACGACCGCGCGCTGCCGGACGTGACCGCCGACTATGCCGGCATCGAACTGCCGGACCGCTACGTGTTCGGCTTCGGCATGGACGTCAACGAAACCCTGCGCTGCGTACCGGCCATCTACGCAATGAAGGAATAACGGCGCAGCCGCCCGCGGCGCGTCCTTTCCACCGCCGGCATCCTCGGGTGCCGGCGTTCGTCTTTTCATGGAGTGCTTCGAATGCAACAGATCGCCCTGGCCGTGATCGGCGGTACCGGTGTCTACAACCTGGCCAAGCTCGACGACGTGCAGACCCACGAGGTTGATACGCGCTTCGGCCGCCCGTCCGGCCCGGTACGCGTGGGCACGCTGCTGGGCCATCGCGTCGCGTTCCTGGCGCGGCATGGTGAAGGTCACTCGCTGCCGCCGCACAAGATCAACTACCGCGCCAACCTGGCCGCGCTGCAGCAGCTGGGCGCGCAGCGCGTGCTGGCGTTGAACACGGTCGGCGGCATCACCGAGCACTTTGGTCCGCGCGTGCTGGCCTGCCCGGACCAGATCATCGACTACACCTGGGGCCGCATCAGCACCATCTGTGAAGAAGAAGGCACCGACGTGGTCCACGTCGATTTCGGCCACCCCTACACGCCGATGCTGCGCAGCAAGATCCTGGCCGCAGCCAAAGTGACCGGTGTCACGGTCCACGACGGTGGCTGCTACGGCGCAACCCAGGGCCCGCGCCTGGAAACCATCGCTGAAATCGCCCGCATGCGTCGTGACGGCTGCGACCTGGTGGGCATGACCGGCATGCCCGAAGCCGCGCTGGCACGGGAGCTGGGCCTGGATTACGCCTGCCTGGCGATCATCGCCAACTGGGCCGCCGGTTGCGGTGATGGCGAGGAGATTACGATGGCCGAAGTGCTGGCCAACGTGCAGGCGGCCAGCAACGGACTTCCGGAACTGGTGGGCGAATTGGCGCGGGGGTGATTGTCTTCCCCGAGCAAGCTTTGCATACTCAGCTTGTGCGCGGGTTCAGCGTACACCACCCATTCATTGCATAAGGTCTCGCATCACCATGCCGAACGGTACCGTCAAGTGGTTCAACGACGCCAAGGGATTTGGCTTCATCTCGCCGGAGGATGGCAGCGCCGACGTGTTCGCGCACTTCTCCGCCATCAACTCCAAGGGCTTCCGCAGCCTGCAGGAAGGCCAGCGTGTCACCTATGACGTGACCCAGGGCCCGAAGGGTGCCCAGGCTTCGAACATCACGCCGGCCGAGTGATCCACTCGACAGTGCGTTGAAAACCCCGCTCCGGCGGGGTTTTTTTTGCGTGGCATGCCCGCGGCCCGTTCGCGATTCCACCCGCCTCGGGCACAATGCAGCCATGACGGAACGACTGCGTATCGCCGTGATCGGCTACGGCACCGCTGGACAGGCAGTGTCCATCCTGCTCACCCGTGATGGCCACGAGGTGGAGATCTTCGAACGCGTGCCCGCGCCGGGGCCGGTGGGCGCCGGCTTCCTGCTGCAGCCCAGCGGCCTGCAGGTGCTGTGGCAGATGGGGCTGCTGGATGCGGTACGCGCGCATGCCGCGCCGGTGCACCGCCTGTATGGCGACACGCCGTGCGAGCGCGCGGTGATGGACATGCGCTACGGCGGCCTGGATGCGCGCCTGCACGGATTCGGCATGCAGCGTGGGGCGCTGTTCTCGCTGCTGGATGATGCCCGTGGTGGGCTTGGCCTGCTGCATGCCGGTACCGCCATCACCGAGGTGGATGCTGTGCACGGGCGCCTGCGCGACAGTGAAGGGCGCGCGCACGGCCCGTTCGATCTGGTGGTGGCCGCCGATGGCGCCGCTTCTACGCTGCGCGGCACGATCGCCGGTGGTGCCGGACTGGATCGCGTGTACCCCTGGGGGGCGCTGTGGTGCCTGTTGCCGGCCGAAGACTGGCCACATGTGCAGGAGCTGCGGCAGCGCTACGTGGCCGCGCGCAAGATGATCGGCCTGCTGCCGGTCGGTACGCGCCCGGGCGATGACACGCCGCGCCTGAGCTTCTTCTGGAGCTTGCCACGTGCCGACTTCGAGCGCTGGCAGGCCGATGGCATGACGCCTTGGCTGGATGAGCTGCATGCACTGTGGCCGCAGGCCAGTGCGCGCTTTGCCCACCTGCGCGATGCCGGCCAGCTGGCACGTGCGGTCTATCGCGATGCAGTGATGACGCGCTGGCACCAGGGCCGCATGGTGCTGGCAGGTGATGCCGCGCACGCGATGAGCCCGCAGCTGGGGCAGGGCGTGAACATGGCGCTGCTCGATGCGTTGGCATTGCGCGATGCCGTTCGCACGCATGGCGGTGGTGCCGAAGCGTTGCAGGTGTACCAGGCGCAACGCAGGGCGCACGTTGCGGTGTACCAGCGTTGGAGCCGTTGGCTGACGCCGCTGTTCCAGTCAGACCGCGATGCCTGGGCGAAGGCGCGCGATGTGCTGCTGGGCCCGATGGGGCGCCTGCCCGGAGGCCGTGGCCACATGCTGCGCGTGCTCAGTGGCACACAGCAGGGCTGGTTCGGTTCGCTCGCGCTGGATCCTGACTTCATCGAGGCAATGGCCATGGTGGCGACGCCTCGCATCCGCACGAGCACCGCAAGTGCGTGAGGCGTGCCGTCACGTGAATTAACGGTTGCCTCACCGCAGATATGCGAGAAGTAGGTTGCACGCGACTGCGCGTCGCCCGTTTTCCTTTCCGTGATCAACATCGCGCGTGGCCCGGGCGGCGCTGCCGTTGTGGCCTGTTGCGGCCCGGACGTGCCGCCTGATGTTGAAGAGGAGGATGCCATGTTGTTCGCGGTCCAGGAGCTGGAATCGGAAATCTGCAAGCTGCGCGGTCTGCTGCAGATGCTGCACGAGGACCAGCCCGACGTACTGGAAGACGTGTTCGAGTTCCATGTCGGCAGCCTGATCAGCCATGCGTCACCGGAACACCACGCGCGCATCCGCACCTGCGCGCAGGAGATGCTGGCGACGGTTCAGGCCTTGCCGCGGCGGCGCGAGGATGACACGCCTGATTTCCAGTTGATGCCGCAGCTGGGCATCCGCCCAGCCTGAGTCAGGCGACCGGCAGTTCCACCAGGCTGCTTTCCACGCAGGCGATCATCTGTTCGCCGCGAGCGGGCACAGGCACGATTCCGGCAGTGAATGCGGAGAATGCCGGCAGGATCGTCGTCCGGTCACGCAACCAGAATGCGGGGAAGCGCCTTCGCAGGGGCGCCAGAGCGATCTGCGGGTGCAGATGTCCTGCGATCACGTGCAACGCTGCATCGGGCGCCGGCTCATGGCGAAGCAGGAACGGTGGCAGCTGTACGTCATCGTGGATCTGAACCTGCAGATGTGCATGCGGTAGCTGCCGGTCGTGGTTGCCGCGAATGACGTGCACGTCCAGCGATGCGTTGCGTTCGCGCCATCCCAGCCACTGCTGGTACCACGCGGCGCGATGCGCCGGTCCATGCAGGATGTCGCCCAGGATCCACAATTCGCGGCAGGCATGCAGGTCCAGAAGCCGCTGCAGGCGTTGCAGGTCTTCGCCGGTGCCGCCGCTGGGCAGCGCGATGCCGGCACGGCGGAACACATCGGCCTTGCCCAGGTGCAGGTCTGCGATCAGCAGTGCCTGCCGCGCGGGCCAGTACAGCGCACGCGCGCCAAGCAGAACCACGGACTCTCCGGCAAGCCGCAGCGGCAGTTCATCGGCCATGGCGGCGCTCCAGCTGCTGCGCCGCGCGTTGTACGCGTGTACGCCAGTCTTCGTTGCTGAACTGGCCGCGCAGGCGTTCGGCCCACAGCGGAAAGCCCAGTGGCGTGAGTGATGAAGGGCGCTGCACCGACAACCGTTGCGTGCCGATGCGCTCCAGTACCTGCTGCAGCCCCGGCAGGTCGAGGCTGTCGTACAGCACTTCACGTTCCGCCAGCGCCAGCAGCAGGTGATCCGGATCGTGTTCGCGCAGCACGTCGTACAGCAGGCCGGCGGACGCCTGCAGCTGGCGCAGTGACCGTGGCATGCCACCGGGAAGGCTGGGTACCAGCAGGCCCGCCACGCGCGCAATGCCGCGGAACTGGCGTCGCGCCAGTTCGCCCAGGTTCACCGCCGTGCGCAGGTCATCCAGCAACCGGTCGTTGCTGAACAACGCGCGCCATTGCGCCGTATCCAGATCGATGGTCTGCGCCGGCGCCAGCACCAGGCCGTGATCGTTCACCGCATAGCCGATGCTGTTGCGTTGCTGGCGGGTGCAGCGCAGCGCCAACAGTGCCGCCAACGCTTCGTGCACGTGGCGGCCGGCAAAGGGATAGACGAACAGGTACTGACCGTCGCGGCGCCTCACGTCTTCCAGCAGCAGATGATCCGCACCGGGCCGTGCTGACAGGCGTGCCTGCAATGCCAGCAGTGGCGCCAGCCAGCGCGATTCCGCGCTGTCATCGCAACCGGACAGTACCGCTTCCAGTTCGCGGCCGAGCGCCTTCGACAGCGGCAGCTGGCCCCCTTGCCAGCGCGGCACCGCACCGTCACCGCGTCCGCGCGCCAGCCGCACGAACGCAGTCATGTCGCGCAGCTGCACCAGTTCAAGCAGGCGTCCTGCGAACTGGAAGCGGTCGCCGCGACGCAGGCGGCTGGCGAACTGCTCCTCCACCGCGCCCAGGCCGCCCCCACGCAGGAACTGCACGCGCACGCTGCCATCGCTGCTGATGGTCCCGATCGACAACCGGTGCCGCAGCGCCTGCCGACGGTCGTGCATGCGGTAGCAGCCATCGGCGTCACGCACGACTTTGTGGAAATCGGGGTACTGGGCCAGGGCCTGGCCGCCTTGCACGATGAACGTCAGCACGGCCTGCCATGAGGCATCGCTGAGCGACGCGAAGGCATGCGTACGCCGCACCTGGGCCAGCAGCGCGTCACCGTCGAAGCCGCCGGCCAGTGCGCGGCTGACCGCATGTTGGGCCAGTACATCCAGCGACAGCGTCGGCGGCCTGCGTGCTTCGACCACGCCTTCGGCCAGTGCGCGGCGCACCGCGGCGTACTCGGCCAGCTCCAGCGCATGGCTGGGGATGCACAGGATGGCGCCGCGGGCGCCGGGGCGGTGGCGTGCACGCCCGGCACGCTGGCGCAGCCGTGCAACGCCCTTCGGGCTACCCAGCTGCAGCACCTGGTCGACCTCCGGGAAGTCGACGCCCAGGTCGAGGCTGGACGTGGCGACGACGCAACGCAGCCTGCCTGCGCGCAGGCCATCCTCCACCTGTTGGCGCAGTGCCGGGTCCAGCGAGCCGTGATGCAGTGCCAGCGTATCGGCGTCTTCTGGCCAGACCGCCGCCAATGCCTGGTGCCACAACTCGGCCTGGGCACGGGTATTGGTGAACAGCAGGCTGCTGCGCGCCTGCATCAGCGCATCCAGCACGCGCGACAGCTGTGCCAGCCCCAGGTGCCCGGCCCACGGGAAACGTTCGCCGGGTTCCGGCAGCAGGCTGCGCACGGTGATCGCGCGCGGGCGAACGCCCTGCACGATCGGTGCGTCCGGCTGGTCAGGCAGCAGCACGTCGCGGGCCTGGGGCAGATTGCCCAGGGTGGCCGACAGCCCCCATAGCTGCAACGAAGTTGCGGTATCGCGCAGCACCGCCAGGTTCAACTGCAGCAGCACCCCACGCTTGTTGCCCAACAGTTCGTGCCATTCGTCCACCACTACGCAGCGCAACTGGCGCATGCGGGGCAGCGTATCGGGATAGCTCAGCAGCAGCGCCAGCGATTCCGGCGTGGTCACCAGCACGTCGACGCGCCCCTCGCGTGCCTGTCGTCGCTCGCGGCTGCTGGCATCGCCGCTGCGCAGGCCGACCCGCCAGCCCAGTCCCAGTCCGTCGACCACCGCCTGCAGTGCGCGCGCGGTGTCGCTGGCCAGTGCGCGCAGCGGCGTCACCCAGAGCACCTGCAGTGGCCGCACTGCACTGGCGCGGCGAGGGGACGGCAGCGGATCGATCATCGCCTGCAGCAGCGGCCCACCGAACATCGCCAGTGTCTTGCCGCTGCCCGTAGGCGTATGCAGCAAGCCGGATTCGCCAGCGAGATAGTGACGCCACATCGCGCGCTGGAACGGCAGCGAACGCCAGCCGCGAGCGGCGAACCAGTCCTCCAGCCTGCGCAGCGCCTGGTTGCGGGTCATCGCGCCAGGGCCTGCAGGGCGGCGAGCTGGTCGGCCTCGCTGGCCGGCTTGTCGTGGCGCCAGCGCAGGATGCGTGGAAAGCGCACGGCGATGCCTGACTTGTGCCGTGAGCTGCGGTTGACCGCCTCGAAGCCCAGCTCGAACACCTGCTCGGCACGCACGCTGCGCACCGGGCCGAAGCGCTCGCGGGTATTGGCGCGGATCCAGCGGTCGAGCGCGAGGATCTCCTTGTCATCCAGGCCCGAGTAGGCCTTGGCGACCGGCACCAGCGTGTCGCCGTCCCAGACCCCGAAGGTGTAGTCGGTGTACAGCGTGCTGCGCCGCCCATGGCCGGCCTGTGCGTACAGCAGCACCGCATCGAGGGTGAGCGGATCGACCTTCCATTTCCACCAGTCACCGCGGCGGCGTCCGGACTGGTAGGGGGACGTGCGCCTTTTCAGCATCAACCCCTCCACGCCGCGTTCGCGTGCGACATCGCGCATCGCGGCGGCCTGCAGCCAGTCGTCCGCTGCGACGTCGGGGGAAATCTGGATCCGCGCATCATCCAGCGCACCGATGACCTCGGCGAGGTGGGCGCGCCGTTGCTGCAGCGGCAGCCCGCGCAGATCCTCGCCCTCGCGTCCCAGCAGGTCGTACGCCAGTACGCGCACCGGCGTATTGCGCAACGTCGCCGCGCCCGGCTTGCGGCGCTGGATGCGGGTCTGCAGCGCGGTGAACGCGCGCGGCAGGTTGCCGGCTTCGTCCCATGCCAGCAGCTCACCGTCCAGCACGCAGCCCTCCGGCAGCGCCAGCGCTGCGTGCTCGATCTCGGGGAAGCGGCCATCCAGTCGTTCCTCGCCGCGGGACCACAGCGCCACCTCGCCACGACGGCGCAGCAGCTGCAGGCGGATGCCGTCCCATTTCCACTCCAGCAGCCAGTCGTCGATGGGCCCGAGGCGCTCGGCAGGGTCGCCTTCGAGCGGCGAGGCGAGGAAGAACGGGTAGGGCTGCTGCCGGTCCGATGGCAGCTCGTCCGGCGACAGCAGCTCGGACAGCACACCCGGCGAGGGCACCCACTCGCCGAGCATGCGCTGGGCAATGCGTGCGATGTCCAGACCAGACCATTCGGCCAGCGCCTGCTGTACCAGACGTTGCGAAACACCCACCCGCAGGGCGCCTGTCAGCAGCTTGTTGAACACCAGTCGTTCGCTGGCCGGCAATTGTCGCCACCCCGCGAGCACGGCGGCCCGGCGTTCCTCCTCCGGCCGGTTGGCGACGGCCAGCAGGTGCTGTTCGATCCAGTCGGCCAGCGGGCGGTCGGGGGCAACCTGCGCCGGGTCATCCAGCAGCAGGGTCAACGTTTCGGCCAGGTCGCCCACCTGCGCATAGCTGTCCTCCACCAACCATGGCGGCAGGCCCGATTCCTCGCTCACCCACGCGCGCAGTTCGCCGCTGGCGGCGATCTTCCGGCGTGCGCCGCCCACCTTGCCGCCGCTGAGCAGGTACAGCGCCCACGCCGCGTCATGCGCGCGCGCCTGGCGGAAGTAGTCGACCAGCGCCGCACGCTTGTCCAGCGTGGCGGTGCTGCGGTCCAGGCGCTGGTAGAGCGCGGCGAAGCTCTTCATTCCTCGCTCCCGAAATCGGTGCGGAAGGCTTCAGCCGCCACGCCGCGCTCGCGCAGGAACGGAATCAACGCATCGGTATTGCCATGGGTGGCGATGACCCGCCGCGCGCCGGTCTGTTCGATGGTCTGCAGCAGCGCGGGCCAATCAGCGTGATCGGAAATGACGAAGCCACGGTCGACGTTGCGTCGCCGCCGATTGCCGCGCAGCTGCATCCAGCCCGAGGCGAAGCCGAGCTGATGGCGGCCGAAGCGGCGCATCCAGGGCGTGCCGGCCGCCGAAGGAGGGGCGAGGATCAGCTGGCCTGCGGCATCGGGTTGGCGCCCCTGCTCGGCAACGGTGAGCGTTTCCAGCATCGGAATGCTGGCCTGCCGGTACACCGCCACGCCATTGGCGATGGCGCCATGCAGCCAGGCCGGGCGATCGTCCAGTGGCAACAGCTCGGCCAGCACCCGCTGCGCCTTGCCGAGTGCATAGCACAGCAGGATCGCCGCTTCGCCACGTTGCTCGCATTCGCGGCGCCACGCCACGATTTCCGCAGCCACCGCAGGCGTGTCCGGCCAGCGGTAGATCGGCAGGGCGAACGTCGCTTCGGTGATGAACGTGTCGCAGGGCACCACTTCGAAGGGCGTGCAGGTCGGGTCCGGTTGGCGCTTGTAGTCGCCGGATGCCACCCAGACCTGTCCGCCATCGTCGATGCGCACCTGCGACGAGCCGAGCACATGACCGGCAGGATGCAGCGATACCTGCACCCGTCCCAGCCGGAAGGGCACGCCTTCGGCATGCACCTGCACCGGCACATCGCCCAGCCGCCAGCGCAGGATGGGCAGGCTGCCTTCGCTGCAGTGGTACTCGCCCATGCCCGGGCGCGCGTGGTCGCCGTGGCCATGGGTGATGACCGCGCGCGGAACCGGGCGCCACGGATCGATATGGAAATCGCCAGCTGCGCAGTACAGCCCTTCCGGGCGCAGCACCACCAGATCATCATTGCCTGCCATGCGGCCACTGTGGCGTGCGCCTCGTGCACGGGGTGAGAACCGGCCTGAACACGGGCTTGGCGGGGCATGCGGCACAATCGGACCGCATACCTCTTGCCGCCAGGATGGACCGGATGAGTGGACCCAGCTTCAGCAGCAGCGCGCCGTTTGAAACCCACGTGGTGCTGAACCAGCCGCCACCGTTCGCGGGCCGCCAGCTGTGGACCGACGACGTGGCGTTGATGGAGGCGGTGCAGCGCGAGGGGGCCGGAGCCTTTGCGCCACGCCTGGCCGTGTACGGGGCCCTGGCCGGCGACGAGTTGTACCGGCTTGGCTTCGACGCCAACCGTGATCGCCCGCGGCTGCGCACGCACGATGCGCAGGGCCATCGCATCGACACGGTGGAGTTCCACCCTGCGTACCACCAGCTGATGGCCGCCGCGAAGCAGCATGGCGTGGCGGGATTGTCCTGGCACGAGCCGCAGCCCGGCGCGCACGTGGCGCGTGCGGTACTGAGCTATCTGCACCACCAGGCCGAAGCCGGCACCAGTTGCCCCTTGACCATGACTCATGCGGCAGTGGCGGTGCTGCAGTCGCAGCCGCACCTGGCCGAATGGGCGCGCAAGGCCGCCACGCCGGTCTACGACCCGCGTGATGTTCCCGTGGCGGACAAGGCCGGCATCACGCTGGGCATGGGCATGACCGAGAAGCAGGGCGGTTCGGATGTACGTGCGAACAGCACGCGCGCCGAGCCGATCGATGGCGAACGCTATCGCCTGGTCGGCCACAAGTGGTTCTTCTCCGCGCCGATGTGCGATGGCTTCCTGGTGCTGGCGCAGGCGCCGGGCGGGCTGACCTGCCTGTTGATGCCGCGCCGGTTGGCCGACGGCGACCGCAACGCATTCCGGCTGATGCGGCTGAAGGACAAGCTGGGCGACTGGGCCAATGCGTCCAGCGAGGTCGAGTTCTGTGGCGCGCAGGCATGGCGTGTGGGCGAAGAAGGGCGTGGCGTGACGACCATCATCGGCATGGTGATGATGACCCGCCTGGACTGCATGCTGGG
Source organism: Stenotrophomonas maltophilia group sp. Smal32 (assembly GCF_030237085.1). Taxonomy (NCBI): domain Bacteria; kingdom Pseudomonadati; phylum Pseudomonadota; class Gammaproteobacteria; order Lysobacterales; family Lysobacteraceae; genus Stenotrophomonas; species Stenotrophomonas maltophilia group sp. Smal32. The sequence goes on along the minus strand of NZ_JASJSI010000082.1, from coordinate 5,188 downwards.
TGCGGCCGCGGAAATGCGCATGGCGCTGGTGCAGGCGCTGCATCATGCACGCCATCGGCGTACCTTCGGCAAGTTGCTGGTGGAGCATGCGCTGATGGCCAACGTGCTGGCCGATCTGGCGCTGGAGTCGGAAGCGGCAACCGTGTTGGCGATGCGCATCGCGCGGGCGGTGGATCGCGCCGGCGAGGATGCCAGCGAAGCCGCGTTGGCGCGGCTGGGGACTGCACTGGGCAAGTACTGGTTGTGCAAGCGCGCGCCGTCCTTCGTCAACGAAGCGCAGGAATGCCTGGGCGGTGCGGGTTACGTTGAGGAGTCGATGCTGCCGAGGCTGTACCGCCAGGCGCCGTTGAATTCGATCTGGGAAGGCAGCGGTAACATCCAGTGCCTGGACGTCCTGCGCGCGATGTCACGCGAGCCGGAAGCAATGGCGGCATTGCGCAGCGAGCTGGCCGCGGTGGCTGATCTCGATGCGCGTTATGCAGCTGCATTTCAGCGTTGGGCAGCGGCGCCAGCGCCTGAGGAATCGCAGGCGCGGCTGTTCTGCGAGCGCACTGCGCTGCTGCTGCAGGCGGCGCTGCTGCTGCGTGCGCGCAGTCCAATGGCGGAGGCGTTCGTGCGCAGCCGGTTGGACGGGGAGCACGGGCTGGCATTCGGGACGCTGCCGGCGGGATTGGATCTGTCGGTGATGCTGGCGCGCGCGCTGCCGTAGGGAGCGGCCAACGGCGGAGCCCCTCGTGGTGGGCGCTGATATCGGCGGTGGCCGCGCGAGTGGGTCGCGCAGGGGCCGCCGTGAATACGTCCTTGGGGGCTTGGCCGCGGCATCCATGCCGCGGACACCCCTGCGCAACCCACCCGCGTGGCCTTGGACGGTTTCCGTGCCGTGCACCACGGAATCAACAGAAAAAGCGGAGAGCGAAAAGCGAAAAGCCGCGGCAGTGCCGCGGCTTTTCCTGTGGCGCCGAGCCGATGCATGCTCGGCTGGCTGGTAGCGCCGGGTCATACCCGGCGAACGCGGAGGCCTCAGTGCTTGGCTTCTTCCTTGGCGGCGTTGGCCTTGGCGTCATTGGCGACATCACGGGCCTTGTCGGCGACCTTCTGCGCGGCGTTGGCGGTGGCGTCGCTGGCATGCGCAGCGGCGTCGGTAGCGGCGTCCTTGGCTTTGTCGGCGGCGTTGGCAGTGGCGTCTGCGGCCTTGTCCAGCGCCTGCTGGGTATCGGCGGCGGCCTGCTCGGAAGCGGCGGCAGTCTTGTCGGCGGCTTCGCGGGTGGCGGCAGCAGCCTTGTCGACGGCGTCGCGGGCGGCAGCGCCGGCGCTGTCAGCGGCCTGCTGCGCGTCCTGCTTGGCCTGTTCAGCTTCCGGGCCCTTGCAGGCGGCCAGGGCCAGCAGCAGGGAGGCGGCCAGCAGGGTGGTGGTGATCGGACGAATCTTCATGGCGGTCTCCGGCACTGCAATGGATGGGGACGCCAGCCTATTCATGCCGTTGTGAAGACCGGGTCGCGATGCAGGGGCTTGATCGCCGGCGTCCACGCAAAGAAAAAGCCGCTGGCGAACCAGCGGCTTTTCCAGAACAGCGTGAAGAAAGAAGTTATTACTTCTTGGCTTCTTCAGCAGCGTCCTTGGCCTTCTCAGCGGTGCCTTCAGCAGCCTTGGCAGCGTCAGCGGCAGCGCCGGCAGCAGCGTCGGTGGCAGCACCGGCGGTCTGGGCAGCGGCGTCGGTGGCAGCGTCAGCAGCGGTGGCGGCGGTGTCAGCGGCCTGCTGGGCAGCGTCGGCGGTCTGGGCGCCAGCAGCGGCGGCCTGGTCGGCAGCAGCCTGGGCTTCGGTGGCGGCTTCGTTGGCCGAAGCAGCGGCGTCCTGGGCAGCTTCCTGCTTCGAGCAGGCGGCCAGGGCCAGAGCCAGGGACATCGCGACCAGCAGCTTGTTGATGCTCATTGTGTAAATCCTCGTCGTTAGAATTAGGCAACGCGCATGCTGCGCGCCGACAACATGATGACAAGCCAATATTGGGTGTCAAGCGATCCCGCATTCATTTTTGCGAAATCATCGTTAAATCTTTTTAAATCAATTCGATGGCGATTGCCGTTGCTTCGCCGCCGCCGATGCAGAGGGTGGCAATGCCGCGCTTGCCACCACGCGTGCGCAGAGCGTTGACCAAGGTCACCACAAGACGTGCGCCGGAGGCACCGATGGGATGACCCAGTGCGCAGGCGCCGCCATTCACGTTGAGCTTGTCGTGCGGGATGCCCAGTTCGCGCATCGGGGCCATCGCCACCACAGCGAAGGCTTCGTTGATTTCGAACAGATCGACCTGGTCCAGCGTCCAGCCGGTCTTGTCCAGCAGCTTGTGCAGCGCGCCGATCGGGGCGGTGGTGAACCACTCCGGTTCCTGCGAGTGAGTGGCGTGGCCGACGATGCGGGCCAGCGGCGTGATGCCTCGCGCGGCAGCGTCCTCTTCGGTCAGCAGCACCACCGCGGCGGCGCCGTCGGAGATGCTGGAGGAACTGGCGGCGGTCACGCTGCCATCCTTCTTGAAGGCCGGACGCAGGGTCGGGATCTTGGCGATGTCGGAGCGCCCTGGCTGCTCGTCGGTAGCGACCTCGACCTCACCCTTGCGGGTGGCGACCTTCACCGCGACGATTTCATCGGCAAACGCACCATTGGCCTGGGCATCCTGCGCACGCTTGACCGACTCGATCGCATAGGCGTCCTGCTCTTCGCGGCTGAACTGGTACTTGTCCACCGCGCACTCGGCGAATTCGCCCATTGCCTTGCCGTCGTAGGCGTTGACCAGGCCATCGTGGGCCATGTGGTCGACCGCCTGGAAGTTGCCGAAACGGTTGCCGGTACGGGAGTTCGGCAGCATGTGCGGGGCGTTGGACATCGATTCCATGCCGCCGGCGACCACGATGCTGGCCGAGCCGGCCTTGATCAGATCATGGCCGAGCATGATGGTCTTCATGCCCGAGCCGCACACCTTGTTCAGCGTGGTGGCACCGGCCGACAGCGGAATGCCGGCGGCGATCGCCGCCTGGCGGGCGGGCGCCTGGCCGAGGTTGGCCGGCAGCACGCAGCCCATCAGGACTTCAGAAACGTCGCTGGCCGGGACACCCGATTGTTCCAGGGCGGCGGCGATGGCGGCCGCGCCGAGGGTCGGGGTCGGCACGCCGTTGAACTGGCCGAGGAAGGAGCCGATGGCGGTGCGCTTGGCGGCGGCGATGACGATGTTGGACATGGCAATCTCGTTGATGCGTAAGCAATGTTCGGAAAGGAGACCGGAGGCCGTTGGATGCGCCCCGGTTTCCCGGCAGACTGCGTGGGGGTCGGCCCAAGTATAGAGGGTCGGGGAGGGCTGCCGGTGTGCGGCGCCGAACGCCTGCCGGGATGAAGGCAGGCCAACGTTCACGGGAAGGAATCGATGGAACGCAAGATGATGGTGAGGTCTGTGCTTGCAACCGCGCTGGCGATGGCGCTGACGGCCTGTGGTGGAGGCGGCGGAGGCGGCAGCAACGTGCGTGTCGACCCGCCCCCGACCACGCCGACACCTCCGACCACGCCTCCCCCGACGACACCACCGCCGGCCAAGCCGCAGGAGCCGGCCTTTGATGCGCATCTTTCAGTCACCAACGCGCGTGCCGCACAGGCCGCCGGCCTGACCGGGCGGGGCGTGCGCATCGGCATCGTCGATTCGGGCGTGCAGCGCAATGCGGTGGCCTTGAATGGTCGCGTGCTGGCCAACTTCAATTACATCGATCCGGCCAGGAACAACCTGGGGGTTGATGACGTGGTCGGGCATGGCACCGCCGTGGCCAGCCTCGCTGCTGGTGCAGCAGTGGGAAGCTGGCCGGGCGGTATCGCGCCAGGGGCTCAGATCGTCTCGGCACGGATCATTTCCGACAAGCCGCCGACCGATGACGGCAGTGGCCAGGGCAATGCCTTCAGTGGGCCGCTGGGTGTGGCCCAGGTCCACCAGGACCTGATCAGCTACAACGTGAAGGTGATGAACAACTCGTGGGGTGGCCTGTACTGGACCGACCTGCCCACCACCGCGCAGGTGGCCGCCGAGTACCGGCCGTTCGTGATCAACCACGGCGGCCTGGTGGTGTTCGCCGCCGGCAATGACGGCCGCAGCGAGCCGAGCAGCCTGGCCGCGCTGCCCAGCCAGAAGGGTGTGGCAGGCACGCTTCCGGCAGCCGACCTGGAGCGCGGCTGGCTGGTGGCCACGGCGGTGGATCCGTATACGCCGGGCGCGCTGGCCAGCTATTCGAATGCCTGCGGCCAGGCGGCCCGCTACTGCCTGGCGGCGCCGGGCAGCGCGGTCTACCCGGATGCCAACGGTGGCAGCTACTACTGGAACTACGGTACGTCGTTCGCCGCGCCGCTGGTCTCCGGTGCGGCGGCGCTGGTCTGGCAGCGCTTCCCCTACTTCAACAACGATCTGGTGCGGCAGACCCTGCTGGGTACCGCCAAGGACATCGGCGCGCCCGGTGTGGATCCGGTGTTCGGCTATGGCCTGCTCGATATCGGTCGCGCGATCAATGGTCCCGGCCGCTTCGACTGGGGTGATGTGGCCACCAGTGTGGATGCGGGTTCGACCGGTTCGACGTGGAGCAACGACATCACCGGCAGCGGTGGCCTGGTCAAGCAGGGGGACGGCAAGCTGGTGCTGACCGGCAACAACGGTTACACCGGTGCCACCCGTGTCGAGCGCGGCATCCTGACGCTGCAGAACGGTGGCGTGATCCGTTCCAACGTGACGATCCTCGCCCAGCCCGACCCGGATTCCACCGGTCTGCAGTTCAACGGTGGCACGCCGCGGGTGATTGGCAACGTGGTCAACGGCGGCAGCGTGTTCCTCACCACCGGCAACACCACCGGCACCATCGAGGGCAACTACACCCAGCAGCCCGGCGCGCAGCTGATGATCGCGCTCGGTGCCAACGCGTTGCAGGTCACCGGCAACGCCACGATCAATGGTGGTGTGCGTGTGCATGGCTTCGTCTCCGGTTATGTGCCGCAGAACGGAACGCGCCAGGATCTCATCCACGCCGCGGGGGGCCTGAACGGCACCTTCAATACCCAAGCCACTTCCACCGGCCTGCAGGGGCTGACCCTGGTGTCACCCACGTATGGCTACGACAGCAACAACGCGTGGTTGAACGTGATCCAGGTCAGCGTCACCGCCGCGGCCAG